>JAZLIT010000195.1:0-51987 GCA_045617525.1 Solibacillus sp.
CCACCTTTAATCTGCTGATCATCTGGTCCTGTTGTACGCGTATAGGAAACAACGCCTGTATCACCTGTACTAGCAGCTTTATGCTTTGGGACATCATGTTCAGTGGCTGTCAGTTGCCTAATCTCTTGATCTGCCGCATGAAGCGCTTTATCCGTCTTACCTGAAAGTAAATTCTCAAGCGTAGCCAGCATTGGGTTTTTACTAGCCTCAGCGTATTTTGCATGCTTTTTATACGCCTGATCCATCTCTTTACGCGCTAAAACCCTTTTACGACTTTCGAAATCAGCACCACTACCGTGAATAATTGTAGCGATTTTCATATAAATCACCCCCTACCTCTATAAGTTCCTTATTCAAATATATATCTAAATTATTATATTGTTAAATAATTTTTGTAAAATTAAGATAAATAAGTCGAATATACTACAAGTTATAATATAATAGTAGGTTATTATTTTTATGATCTGCCAAGCATTGATTGTCGCAATCTTAATCAATCCGTTTTCTATGGTATATTAAAGATAAGTGAATGAAAAGGAGTTCAAAACCATGGCTAAAAGTTTAGTAATTGCAGAAAAACCATCTGTAGCACGCGATATCGCAAATGTGCTGAAGTGTAATAAAAAAGGAAATGGCTATTTAGAGGGCGACAAATACATCGTTACTTGGGCACTCGGCCACCTCGTTACCCTAGCTGATCCTGAAAATTATGATGTGAAATATAAACAATGGAATTTAGAAGATTTACCAATGCTTCCAAGCAATATGAAATTAGTGGTAATGAAGCAAACAGGTAAGCAATACAATGCCGTAAAATCTCAATTAACACGCGGTGATGTGAGTGAAATTATTATCGCAACCGATGCTGGACGTGAGGGCGAGCTTGTTGCACGCTGGATCATCGAAAAGGCTGGCGTGAAAAAGCCTATCAAGCGTCTATGGATTTCATCTGTAACAGACAAGGCAATTAAAGACGGCTTCGCAAACTTAAAGCCAGGTAAGGATTACGAAAATCTATACGCAGCAGCAGTTGCACGCTCAGAAGCAGATTGGTATATCGGCTTAAATGCAACGCGCGCGCTTACAACACGCCATAATGCACAATTAAACTGTGGCCGTGTTCAAACGCCAACTGTCGCAATTATTGCTTCACGTGAGGACGAAATTAAAAACTTCAAGCCCCAAACCTATTATGGAATCGAAGCACAAACAGATACAGTAAAACTGACTTGGCAAGATGCAAATGGCAATAGCCGCAGCTTCGCTAAAGATAAAATCGACGCCATCATCAATAAGCTTGGTACTTCTGATGCTAAGGTAATCAGCCTTGATCGTAAACCGAAAAAATCTTTCGCCCCTGCACTTTATGATCTAACTGAATTGCAGCGCGATGCCAATAAAATATTTGGCTACTCTGCAAAAGAAACACTTAACATTATGCAAAAGCTATACGAGCAGCATAAAGTGCTTACGTATCCACGTACCGACTCTCGCTATATTTCAAGCGATATCGTGGCAACATTACCAGAGCGTATCCGTGCATGTGGCATTGGCGAATACCGTCAAGCAGCCAATAAAATTTTGACGAAACCTGTGAAAGCGAATAAATCCTTCGTCGATGATAGCAAGGTTTCTGATCACCATGCGATTATCCCGACTGAAGGCTATGTTGATTTCTCTGCCTTCAATGATAAAGAGCGTAAAATTTACGATTTAGTCGTGAAGCGTTTCTTAGCCGTACTGTTCCCTGCACATGAATTTGAACAATTAACTGTGCAAGCCGCAATTGAAGGCGAAACATTTATCGCACGTGGTAAAACCGTGACGCAAATGGGTTGGAAGGAAGTTTACGCAAATCGTTTCGACGATGAAGATACAAACGATGACGTAAAAGAGCAACTTCTACCTCGCTTAGAAAAAGGCGATACCCTAAAAACGAAGCTAATTGCAGGCACTTCAGGTCAAACTAAACCACCTGCCCGCTTCACAGAGGCAACCCTGTTATCTGCAATGGAAAATCCAGCGAAATATATGGAATCCGGCGATAAAAAAGCAGCCGAAACATTAAAATCAACGGGCGGACTAGGTACCGTTGCTACGCGCGCAGACATTATCGAAAAATTATTTAACTCATTCTTAATCGAAAAACGTGGCGGCAAAGATATTTACATTACTTCAAAAGGTCGCCAGCTGCTTGATTTAGTGCCCGAAAAATTACGTTCTCCTGCAACAACTGCCGATTGGGAGCAAAAGCTCGAGCTAATCGCAAAGGGCAAGCTGAAGAAGGATGTTTTCATTAATGAAATGAAAGCACATACAGAGGCAATCGTTTCAGAAATTAAAGCAAGTGATAAAAAATATAAGCACGATAATATTTCCACTAAATCTTGCCCAGATTGCGGTAAGCCAATGCTAGAGGTGAACGGTAAAAAAGGTAAACTACTTGTGTGCCAAGACCGTGAATGTGGCCATAAGAAAAACGTCGCTCGTGTCACAAACGCGCGCTGTCCACAATGTAAGAAAAAGCTTGAGCTTCGCGGTGAAGGCGATGGCCAAATTTTCGTCTGTAAATGTGGGCACCGCGAGAAGCTGTCGGCATTTGAAGCACGCCGTAAAAAAGAAGGCGGCGGCAAGGTCGATAAGCGCTCCGTTCAACAATTTATGAAGCAGCAGCAAAAAGAAGAAGAACCGATTAATAACGCTTTCGCAGATTTATTAAAAGGTATGAAGTTCGACAAATAATAAAACAGCTAAAAACTGGCGCTAGGGTATTTCAGCTAGCGCCAGTTTTTATTTGGTGAAAATTTCAAATAAACAGAATTCTACATATTTCTTTCTTTAAATAAGGATTATAATGAAATAGGATTTTAAAATAAGATTATTTTTGGATTGCGAGGCAGAAAAATGTCCTACATACAAAAAGGAACACCTGCATATACACGTGCAAATTTGGCGTTATTCTCTGCAGGTTTTATCACATTTGCAAACCTATACTTAACACAGCCCTTAATGCCTCAGTTTTCCGATGAATTCGGTGTAACACCAGCAGTTGCTAGCCTTTCACTTTCATTAGCAACGCTTGTATTATCCTTCACCTTAATTTTATTCGGTTCATTATCCGAAGCCTGGGGACGGAAACGACTGATGACCATTTCAATCATCATTGCCTCAATCCTAACGCTTGCGCTCGCGTTCTCATCCAGCTTTGAAATGATTTTAATCGTTCGCATTGTACAGGGTTTTGTGTTTGCTGGTGTACCAGCAATCGCCATGGCTTACTTAGGCGAGGAAATGGACCCAACACATTTAGGTGTCGCAATGGGCTTATACATAAGTGGTACATCTATCGGAGGCCTTTCAGGGCGTATTATTATCGGAACGATGAGCGATTTATACAATTGGCAAGTCGGTGTTACTGCACTCGGCTTACTCAGCTTAGCAATCTGCTTTTATTTCGTGTGGGCACTTCCACCATCAAAACATTTCGAGCCACGGCCATTACAATTTCGTGCACTCACAAATTCATTATTCCAGCATATGAAGGATCCCAGTTTAATGAGCCTATTTGCGATTGCATTTATGCTAATGGGCAGCTTTGTGACACTTTATAATTACATTGGCTACAAGCTAATCGCGCCACCCTATAATTTAAGCGCGACACTCGTTGGATGGATTTTCATTGTTTATTTAGTGGGCACCTTTAGCTCAACCTGGTTTGGAAGCTTATCGATGAAATTTGGGAGACAGCGCATTTTATATACCGGTATATTCATTATGTTTAGCGGCGCGCTATTAACGCTGCCTAACTTACTTTGGATTAAGATTATCGGCATTACCGTTTTCACTTTTGGCTTTTTCGGTGCACATTCCATCGCAAGCGGATGGGTGACGATTCGCGCAAAAAAAGATAAAGCACAAGCCTCATCACTTTATCTTTTTGCCTATTACTTTGGCTCTAGTATCGGCGGAACTGCTGGCGGATTTTTCTGGATGCATTTCGGCTGGAATGGTATCGTCGGCTTTATTGGCTGCGGAATCGCATTAAGTGGAGCCTTTGCACTCGCAATCCAACTACATCAACGCCACACAAAAATTAATACAACAAACTAAAAAAGTGCAACCACATAAGTTTTTCAACTTATGCGGTCGCACTTTTTAAAGTTATAAAACTTTCTCTAAAAACTCTTTTGCACGCACTGATTTTGGTGCTGTAAAGAATTCTTCTGGCGTTGCATCTTCTACTAACATACCGCCATCTAAAAATAGGATACGGTCCGCTACTTCGCGCGCGAAGCCCATTTCATGCGTAACGATAATCATCGTCATACCAGATTCGGCTAAGTTCTTCATAACGGCTAAAACCTCTTTAACCATTTCGGGATCAAGTGCTGAAGTCGGCTCATCGAATAAAATCGCTGAAGGATCCATTGCTAAAGCACGGGCAATTGCCACACGTTGCTTTTGCCCACCAGATAAGCGGTTTGGATATTCATTACGTTTTTCAGAAAGGCCTACTTGTGTCAGTAAATCTTCTGCTTTTTTTATTGCCTCTTCTTTTGATAGCCCATTTACATTTATTGGAGCATACGTTAAATTTTCAAGCACTGTTTTATGTGGGAATAGGTAGAAATTCTGGAATACCATACCTAATTTTTCGCGTACTTTCATGACGTTTTTATCCGTAATAACTTCACCTGCAACCGTGATCACACCTTCAGTTGGATCCTCTAGTCGGTTGATACAACGTAAAAATGTTGATTTCCCAGAACCCGATGGCCCAATAATGGCGATTACTTCTTGCTCTTTTATTTCAGTAGAAATGCCTTTTAGCACTTCATTTTTACCATATGATTTCTTTAAATTCTCAACTTTAATCACTACGTCTCATCCTCTTTTCTAGCAAACTTCCAAGGAATGTTAATACTAATGTCATGATGTAATAAATAATTCCTGCGAATAATAACGCCTCTAAATACGTATACGTTGAGCCACCTACGACATATGCACGACGCATAATGTCCATTGCTCCAATTACCGTTACGATAGCCGATTCCTTCGTTAAAGTAATAAACTCATTCATTAATGAAGGTAAAATATTTTTCATTGCTTGCGGTAAAATAATGTCTTTCATCATCTTACTATAAGGGATACCAAGTGCTTTCGCCGCTTCCATTTGCCCTTTATCTACGGCATTAATTCCTGCACGAATGATTTCAGAAATATATGCACCTGAATTTAATCCAAATGCTAAAATCGCAGCTGGAATTGCATCAATTTGAACATCAAATATTTGCGGAATTGCATAGAAAATAATCATTAATTGTAGTACAAGTGGTGTACCACGAAAAATTGATGTATAGAATGCAGCAAACCAACGTAAAGGCTTAATTTTCCCTATTTTACATAGTGCCAGTAAAACGCCTAAAATTAATCCCAAAATTGTTGCGCCGAAAACGATTTGTAGTGTAACGCCTATTCCTTTTAAAATGTAAGGAATAGAGGGTACGACTGCTTCAAAGTCGAACAAACGTAGCCCTCCTTTCTCCATGTTAATCTATTACTTTTGTGTTATAAGATTGATTATTTTCTTCACTACTATACTTATTTAAACTTCATCTATAATGAAACTTAACAATAGAATGTGTGCGAAAATGCTAGAAAGGGGTGTCTGAAACGAGCTCAGACATCCCCTTTTCGCCCTTCAGATGTCGAAAAAGTAAACCTCGATACTACTCACACATACATGGTAAAGTGAAGCTTCAATTAGTGTGCCCGTTAATGCGGGATAGACATCCTTTAATACGAAATCCATCCCATAAGTTTTCACTTACGGGACAGATTAGATTGAATACCTTATTCAGCTACTAACCATTTTTCTTTTAATTCTTCAATTTTACCTTCAGCGATTAATTCTTCAATCGCTTTATCGAATTCAGCTTTTAATGAGCTGCCTTCTTGGAATACGACTGCTTTATAATCTGGCTCTTCAACTTCGATTGGGAATGCTGCTAAATCAGCATTTTTCGCGATAAAGTTGTCAGCTACGATATTTTCAATAACTGCACCATCGAAACGTTTCGTTTTCAGGTCTTGCACTAATTCTGGAATTAAGTTACGACTTGTAACAGTGAAACCATGCTCTTTACCTAAAGCTACGGCTAATTTCTCTTGGATAGAGGTAACTTGTGCACCTACGTTACCATCTTTTAGGTCCCCTAATGATTTGTAGCCTTTATTTTTCAGGAATACCATGTATTGCTCTGTTTCATAGTAAGGAACTGAAAAATCTACTGCTTTTTCACGATCTTTATCTGGTGTCATACCGGCTATAACAATGTCAACCCTCTTCGATTGTAATGCTGGGATTAAGCTGGCGAAATCCATGTTTTCTACTTTGATTTCATAGCCTAATTTTTCACCGATTAAATGTGCAAGATCGATATCAAAACCGATGATGTCTTCACTTACTGCTGTATCCACAAATTCGAATGGTGCATAGTCCGCTGACGTACCCATTACTAATACTTTTTTCTCTTCTCCGCCTGAACCTGAAGTTGTTCCTTCATCATCAGCAGTACCACATGCTGCAAGAGCAGCGATTACTAACATTAACATTGCTACTAACCATTTGTTTTTCATAATTGTTTCATCTCCAATTTTTTATATTAGTTTTAGTTGTTTAAATAGCGCTGAATTGCTCGTTCAAGCATTTGTAAACCATCGTCTATTTGCTCTTTTGTGATTGTAAGTGGTGGAATCATACGAATTACTTCGCCTTCATTGCCACATAAATAGAATAGAACGCCTTCTTCAAGTGCGTAGTCTAATATTTCGCCCACAGCTTTTCCGTCCACTTCGCCCGTTTCTGGATTTGAAAACTCAATCCCAATCATTAAGCCTACTGAACGCACATCACTAATGATACTGTATTTTTCTTTCATTATTAGAAGTTGCTCACGTGCATACGCGCCGACCACTTTTGAATTTTCTACAAGCTTTTCTTCATGTAAAATTTCTAAAGTTGTAAGTGCTACTGAACATGCGATTGGATTTCCACCGAACGTAGTCCCGTGCATCCCAATTGGCCATTTTTCCATTAATTCTTTTGAAGCTACTGTCGCGCTAAGTGGTAAGCCCGATGCAATACCTTTTGCAATCGCCATAATATCTGGTGTTACATCAAAGTATTGTGCCGCGAACCATTCACCTGTACGGCCAAAGCCTGTCTGCACTTCATCGAAGATTAAAAGAATGCCATGTTCATCGCAAATCTCGCGGATTTTCTTCACCCATGCTTTTGGTGGGATAATGTAGCCACCCTCGCCAAGTACTGGCTCTAAAATAACAGCTGCAACCTCTTCTGGAGTTACTTGATGCTTGAATAGACGCTTAAAGTCTTTTTCCAATTGTGCAACACAGTAAACTTCTGGATCCTCACCAGCAGGTACACCTTTTACATCGGCATACGGAATTTGATACGAAAGATGTGAAGGCTGTAAAAACTTACGGTACTTACTTTTCGAAGTTGTTACACCAAGTGCCCCCATTGAACGGCCGTGGAAACAGCCAGTAAATGAAATAACATAAGGACGCTCTGTCACGAATTTCGCAAGCTTCAGTGAACCCTCGATTGCCTCTGTCCCACTATTTGCAAAGAAGAAACAACCTAAATCACCAGGTAGTACTTCTCCAAGTTGCTCTGATAGTTTTAAAATCGACTCGTACATAATAACGCCTGATGGCCCATGTACAAGGCTGTCTGCTGCATCCTTAATGCTTTGCACAATTTTCGGATGACGATGACCTGTGTTTGTTACAGCGATACCTGATGTAAAATCTAAATACGTTTTCCCATCAGCCCCATAATAATAACAGCCTTCCTCTTTTACTACCGGAAGATTCGGATGATCCTTCGCCATACCTGGCGCTAAATAATCGCCCATTTCATTATATAAATCTAACCAATTACTCATGTTGTTAGCCCTCACAATTTTACTTAGGATGTCTTACTTGTATCTCTTCCCCAAAAAGAGAATGATGTATAATTTCTATCTGTTACTCATTTTAACCGTTGATGCATAAATATACAATAGCGAATTGTTTAAAAAGTAAATTTCTGAATTTTCTAATTAAAATAAAGTATATACCAGCATAAATCATGCAGTAAATCTGCATAAAAAATCATTATATACAACTTGTTTGCAACAAAATTCACTTGTCTTTACTGTCATTTAATTAAGAAAACTCAAACAACATACATTAGGTTGAATAATAATACATAAAGAATCGTTTTCTATACATTGTATTCTCATCTCACAAAAGGGTGAGTTGCTTGAAGGTCCCTGTGCCAGACGCAATTATTAAGGTCGACTCTTTTAAAAAGACTGATTAAAATTTGGAGGAATATTGAATTATCATCTAAATGGAGAAAGAAAGTAAAAGGGGAAAAAACGAAAAAAAAGAAACAATCCGCCATTACGCGTAATTGTTTCCTTGGAATTTTTATTTTTCGTCTTCTTTTGTTTCAGGCAATTTCTCTTTTTCTATCTTTTCAACTTTAATATATTGAAGCTGATGCCCATCAACTTCATGAATTGAATACACATAGCCATCATACTCAATCGTTTCCTCTATATTTAAATCGATATCCTGCGTGAAATACCAGCCGCCGATTGTATCTACGTCCTCTATATCAAACTCCGTAAATAATAACTTTTCCACATCGCCTAATAAAACCTTCGAGTGAATAATGTAATGCCCCTCTTCAATTTTACGTACTTCAGCCACTTCATCCCCATCAAATTCATCACGAATTTCGCCAACGATTTCTTCAAGGATGTCTTCAACGGTAACAATACCCGATGTACCACCATATTCATCTAATAATACAGCAATATGGATACGTTCCTTTTGCATTTTTTGTAGTAAATCTTGAATTGCAGTTGTTTCAATTGTATTAATAATTGGATTTACGTAATCTGTTAGCACAAATGTTTCCTCTTTCACCCGATTTTTCAAACCGCGTGTAAGTAAATCTTTAATATTTAAGAAACCAATAATACTATCACGGTCATTTTCAAATATTGGATAACGTGTATAACGCTCTTCTGAAATCGTATTAAGTACTTCCTCAAAAGTTGCATTCACTTCGAATCCAATGATTTCCGTACGAGGAACCATAATTTCACGTGCAATACGATCATCAAATTCAAAAACATTGTTTACATATTTTAATTCGTTACTGTTAATTTCCCCGCTCTTAAAGCTTTCAGATAGAAGTAGACGAAGCTCTTCCTCTGTATGAGATAGTTCATGTTCACTTGCTGGCTTCATACCAAATAATCCAATAAGTAAACGTGCTGATCCATTTAAGAACCAAATGAATGGGAATAATACTTTATAGAAAATCATAATAGGTCTTGCAAATATTAATGTTACTTTTTCAGCCTTTTGAATAGCAACTGTTTTCGGAGCTAATTCCCCCACTACTACGTGTAGGAATGTTGCAATTGCAAAAGCAGCACCAATCGTAAAGAAGTGAATATATTCAGTGCTAATCCCAATCGATTCAAATAATGGATGTAACACGAATTCAAAAGTTGATTCACCAACCATACCGATACCTAGTGCTGTAACAGTTATACCCAGCTGGCAGGCAGATAAATATTCATCTAAATGCGTCGTAACATGCTTCGCAGCAAGTGCACCTTTACGCCCTTCAGCTACGAGCTGGTCGATACGAGATTGACGTACCTTTACGATAGCAAACTCAGTAGCTACGAAAAATGCAGTCATGGCGATTAATACGGTAAAAATAGTTAAGTTTATTGCGGTCAATTGGATGCCTTACTTTAAATAAAGTAAGACTTCACCTCCTAGTTTATTATTAATAGTAAAGATTGCATTAATGCAACGCTTTGTGGTGATACATTTTGCTTTATTGCAGATGAGTACGATGGATTTTTTTCAAGTTGCTCCGCTAATAGCTTCACTTCCTGTTCAAGTGTTTGCATATGTAGACGAATTAGTTGAAGATCCACTTCCTCATATTGTGCTTGTTCAATCTTTAAGTTTCTTGCTATTTCTTGAAGCGTCATCCCCGCCTGTTTTCGAGTTTCAATTTCTTTAATTAAATCGATTGTATCATAAGAATAGTAGCGATAATTTGAAGCTGAACGTACTGCTTTTAATAAACCGATTCTTGTATAGTGATCAATTGTACGTTTAGTTACGCCAGACAATTCCGCTAGTTCACCGATTTTTAATTGCTCTGTCCCAAGTTCATCACTCCCTTAACTCTATATTACTAGAAAACCATCACGTTATGGTTTCATATTTTTTAATTTTTATTACAAATTTGTGAACACAGTAAAAAAATTGTGATTCAACCTTAAATCGATTGTACCTGAAATAAATCTTCATTAATGGAAAGAAGCGCTTTTGGCAATTTTTCTACACTTGGCGTTACCACAAAAAGCTTGCGCGTTGCACGCGATGCCATTGTATAAAGTAAGAATGCATCCATATCTGTTCTGTAAGTCGCATTATCTGCATCAGCCAGTACAACCGTAGTAAACTCAAAACCCTTCGCCATATAGCCCGGCATAATGAGAATCCCCTTCATATAGGTTTTTTGCTCCTCCGTCACCAGTGTTAGAGTCTGTACAAGAGGCTGTAGTTGCTCATATAACGCTTGGCAGGCGGCTTTACTTTTACATAGGATGACAAAACTATCCCCTTCCACATAATCCTTCGCAAGTAGCTGCTCAATCGCCTCCGCACGATTTTTTGTAGTTATTACGCTCGGCTTCTCACCCGATACGCCTAATGAAAGCGTCGTTTTATTATTTAATATCGCGCTCATATATTCCGTAATTTCATTCGTCGAGCGGTACGATTTATTAAGCTCAACTGATTTAAATTTACGCACTAACTCTGTTGCAATGGAATCCTTCATTTCTGGGTGGACGATTTGATTGCGGTCTCCAAGTAATGTGTAATGCGCTTTTGGATGCATTGCTTGTATTACGAGTAATTGCAGGTATGAATAGTCCTGAATTTCATCGATTACGATATGTTTAATTGTATTGTTCACGTTTAGCCTTTTCACGAGCATATTTATATACATTAGCGGCGCTAAATCCTCATAATTCAACCGACCCGTTTTCAGCTGTGCCGCCGTATTTGCTGCAATTTCCTGCGTAAACAACGTGTCATTTTGAAATATCAAAGCCTGTACATACATTTTATGTACATTCACAAATCCAAGCTGCTGCACCGTGCTTTCTAGCTTGCCGTAGCGTTTATTGCTATCATTATTCGCTTGTTGTTCAAGTTCCTCGTCCGAACCGATGTACTTGTTCACCTTACGTAATTCCTTCAAACGCGTCTTAAACTCTTTTGCTTTACGCTCTTCAAGTTGAGAAAGAAGTAATGTACGGATTTTTTTCAGACGGAAATCCGTATCAAGACCTGCAAATTTTTTATAAAACAGCTGACTCAATTCTTTTGCAGTCACAAAAGTTTCCTCGCCCATTTTTAAATTATAAAACGGGATTTGCTTCTGTGTTAATTGCTCGCAATATGCTTGAATCTGTCCCATAAATTGATGCGAGCCTTTAAATGCATAAGCTTCTCGTTCCTCAGCTGACGCATTTTGCAGACGCTCGATATTTTCATAATTCGTCTCTGATCGGTAGCGCGTCATACCTACATCACGTAGCAGGCGATAATACGTCGTATGTTGAACGTTTTCCTCACCTAGCTCCGGTAAAACATTCGAAATATAATCATTAAATAAATCAGACGGTGAAATAAGTAAAATACTGCGCGCATTCATCGTTTGGCGGTATTCATATAGAAGAAATGCAATCCGTTGCATCGCCACCGAAGTTTTCCCACTACCTGGAGGTCCAAGTACAATCAAGTTATCGCGGTTTGACGAACGAATAACCGCATTTTGATCGCTTTGAATTGTCGCTACAATTGATTTCATCTTTTCTTTAGCCGTATCATTTAGAAGATTTTGAAGTACTTCATCCCCGATATATATATCCGCATCGAATAGCTGAAGCAATTGATTGTACAATACTTTGTATTGGCGACGACCTTCAATTGCTACCTCGATAAATTTACCATCCGGAATTTGATAGCGTGCTGGACCAACTTTATTTTCATAAAAAAGACTTGAAATCGGTGCACGCCAATCAAAAATATGCACATCATCATTTTTTGGATCGCGGAATGTCGAAAGTCCAATGTATAAAGTTTCTGATACGTTCTCTTCATTGACGATTGAAATTCGCCCAAAATAGGGACTTTTATATAAAATTTCAGCCTTTGCAAGCTGATCTGATAAGTTTACATATGACATCTCGCGTAATTCCATTGATTGAAGAACTTGTGAAAATTGAATCGCACTCTCTCCTGAAACATCATTAAATTCCGAAGATGCGTAAGTGCGTTCCTCTACGATTTCTCCTTTTTGACGACGTAATTCATCCTTCAGATAATCGACATATACTTTTAGCATACCGCTCATAGTTTGCAGGTGCTGCTCCTCCTGCTGCCAGATTGTTAATTCCATCTATTTTTGCCTCCCATACGGCTCGTTCGCATAATATGTACAATTTCTTTACCTCTGATCTACTAAAAAAATGTGTACAAAATATTATTCCCGATTTTCGTGTATTTGAAAAGGAAATTTTTTACGCACTTAACTC
Source organism: Solibacillus sp. (assembly GCA_045617525.1). Taxonomy (GTDB): domain Bacteria; phylum Bacillota; class Bacilli; order Bacillales_A; family Planococcaceae; genus JAZLIT01. The sequence goes on from JAZLIT010000195.1 coordinate 12,723, forward strand.
TTTTATGCCTACTAGCTATATTCAACTTCTAAAAACACATCCAATTGGACTTCTTCTAAATTTCCACCTCCATTTACTTTATAGACGAGTAATATAAAAATCCTGTTACATCAAATTTAACTTTTATTGGAATGTCCCGTAGCAATTTCTTTAATTAGGCAGAATATTCTTATACTGAAATAGAAAATTGTAACATTTTAGCTATAAAACATCTTGTTTTCTAGTGACTTTTGAAGGTATTATTAAACCAAATAACCATTATCAAAGGAGTACATATCAGTATGAAAAAAGTAATATTTTTTGAAGTTGCTGGAGGAAGCGATAAAGGTCCCGATGGATATCGCCCGGATACATTACCCATGGTTGACGCGTTAAAGGAAAAAGGACAAGAAGCCGAAGTTATTTTTGTGGAAATAGAGAAGCGCGACGAGATTTTTGACTATGTGAAAAACAATGCGTTTGCTTATGTATCACGTATTAATCCTGGAAATTTAAAACATGAGGCTGAATACTTTGAAATGCTACGTGAGCTATGTGCTGCCGGTGTTATTGGCATGCCACATCCCGACGCAATGATTGGCTATGGTGCAAAGGACGCGTTAGTGAAGCTACGTCACACATCACTTGTGCCTGAAGATACATTTGCTTACTATTCAATCGACGAATTTAAAAAAACATTCCCAACATCACTTGCAAATGGAGAACGCGTATTAAAACAAAACCGTGGCTCAACAGGTGAAGGTATTTGGCGTGTTCAATTAACGGAAACACTTACTGAAAGCCAAACAGTTGTACCATTAGATGCACAGGTAAAATGTACTGAAGCGAAGGATAATCATGTGGAATATCACACATTAGCTGATTTTATGACGTTCTGTGAGCAATACATTCGTGGTGCAAATGGGATGCTTGTTGATATGCCTTTTTTACCTCGTATTAAAGAAGGGGAAATTCGCTTATTCATGTTGCGTGATAAACCAGTAAACGTGGTACATAAAAAACCAGCTGAAGATGAGGATGCCTTTAGTGCAACATTATTCTCTGGCGCGAAATATCGTTATGATTCACCAGAGCAATGGTCAACTTTAGTGGATAATTTCCTGACACAACTTCCTGAAGTAACTGAACTTCTAGGCGGTTATGATTTGCCTTTAATTTGGACAGCTGATTTCATTTTAGATACGGATGAAAACGGTGTAGATACTTATATCTTAGGTGAGATGAACTGTTCATGTGTAGGCTTCACATCCCAGTTAGAGCTTGCTACAAATGTAGCGGATGAAATCTTAGATTCAATGAAGGTAAACGCTTAATACAAATAAAAACGCGAGAAACATAGCTGCGAGCAAATCAGGTACCTACCCGATTCGTCCCTATGTACCTCGCGTTTTTTTAATCTGCTATTTTAATACCCATCATAGAAGCAATGACTGGTGCTTGGTTTGGCGCAATTTTTAGCCCCTTAACATTGCTTAGATCCAAGTAAATTTCATCAAATGTTGACGAGCTCAGGTCAAGACCAGCAAGCTTCGTTTCCTCGAAATTTGCCGCGTCTAATTCGCATTTTGAAAAGTACACCTTATCCTGGCGAATATGAAAAAAGTCCGCGCCATTTAATGTGCAATGGTTAAATGATGTATTATCTAACTGACCCTCTGCGAACGATGCATAATTCCCATAGCATTGATCAAAATTACATTGTTGAATACGTGTATGCGTAAATTTCGTGCCGACTAGTTTGCAGTTTAAAAAATGCGTTCGATAAAAATAGCCATCCTCTAATTTACAATTCGATAAATCACAATGCTTGAACGTAACATCTATTAGCTCTAGCTTTGAAAAGTCGCATTCCACAAAAATACAACGCTCAAACACTACATTCGAAAAGCCAAAGCTATGCAGCATACGTCCTTCTATTTGTTGGCCCCGTATTATCGCATCTTGTATAAACTGTTCCGATTCCTCGCTAACGTCCTCAAACGTTAGTTCTTTTAAATCTCCATTTAACATTGGTGTAAAATCCCCTTTTGACGTACTTTACTTTTATTTTACCTTATATTCTTAGTATTTTCTTCTAGGATTAAGTACGCGGAGAATCCCCTAACTTGCGATTCTCGTAAAGTTAGTTAATCATAAGTATTTATTGAAGAGCTTTTTAGTTGTTGTTCGCAAACGATTCTCGGAAATTTATCTATATTCAAATAATAGGGATTTTGCTATTATTGTTTAATTGCAAGAAATTTCGATAGAGGGAAGGCTTTACGTTGAAAAAGAGCGAGAGGAAAAAGGGCGAATTAAGTTTATTTCATTTAACTTGGCCAATATTTTTAGAGTTTTTCTTATTTATGTTAATGGGGCTTGCCGATACATTCATGCTTAGCGCAGTATCAGATGATGCAGTTGCTGGTGTTGGAACGGCCAACCAATATATCCAAATCGCCATTTTACTACTTGGCGTTATCGGCACCGGCGCATCAACAGTTGTTGCCCAATACATTGGCGCAAAACGCATGATCGATGCCACAAAAATTGCAGCACTTGCTGTTTCAATCAACTTAATTTCAGGACTTGTGATGAGTGGGTTATTCCTACTATTCTCAAAAAATATCATGGTCATGATGAATCTTGAGGGCGATGTACTAGCCTTCGCACAAAGCTATTTAGCCATTGTTGGTGGTTTCTTATTTTTACAGGCAATCATTACAACTGTTGCCGCACTTATTCGCGTTCATGGTTGGACGAAGCAGGCGATGTATGTTTCGCTTGGGATGAACGTGCTGCACGTTGCGTTAAACTACGTTTTAATTTTCGGGCATTTTGGCTTCCCTGAAATGGGCGTTGAAGGAGCAGCTTGGTCGTCCGTTATTAGCCGTGCTCTAGCTGCAATCGTCTTCCTATGGTTATTAACACATGCACTCGAAGTACGTGTGAAGCTGAAAAATTTTGTGACATGGTCACAGGAATATATTTCGCAAATTTTACGCATTGGAATACCTGCTGCGTTTGAGCAAATTTTATACCAAGTAGCGCAAATCGTCCTGCTCTACTATGTAACCTATATCGGGGCCGAATCATTAACCGCGCGTCAATATGCTGTAAACATTTCGATGTCTGTTTACTTATTTGCAATGGCAATTGGTACCGGGACCGCCATTATGGTTGGACGCTATGTCGGGGCCGGAGAAACAGAAACTGCTTACAAGCAAGTGTGGTTTAGCGTTCGCACCGCAATGTATGTTGCACTTTCAATGATTGTTGTTGTAACGATATTCCGTGAGCAGTTAATGGGTATTTTCACAGATAATCCTGAAATTATTAAAATCGGTGCGAGTGTTATTGCACTTAGTATTTTATTAGAAACAGGACGTACCATTAATATTACGATTATTAATTCATTACGTGCTGCAGGTGATGCGCGCTTCCCTGTTAAAATCGGCTTTATTTCGATGATTTGCATTAGCCTGCCTGTTGGCTATTTACTTGTTTTCACATTAGACATGGGCTTAGTCGGTGTTTGGCTAGCCATTTCATTAGACGAATGGATTCGCGCAGTGCTTGTATTAATTCGTTGGAAGAACCGAAAATGGGAGCGCTACGCCATCGTTACGAAAGCAGAAGAAGTTTAAAACTTTAGGGTTAAGTGTGTTTAAGTAGGAGTATAAAGCAACTGTATCTCAGACTCAAAAAAACGCGATTCATTTTAGTAATGAAATCGCGTTTTTATTTTGGGCTTATTTTATACCTACCGCTTCTTTGCTAAGCGTTTTGCTCATTTCACAATATTGCACAAACACACGCGCAAGTTCACGTAGACGATCATGTACATTTTCATCTGTAATGTTATTATCCGCATCAAAGTGATCCGCATGTGTGTACACATAGTTTGGCGTCACTAAACAACGGAAATAATCTAAAATTGGGCGGAGTTGATTTTCAAGCACTAGATGATGCTGATACGTACCGCCATTGCCAACAATCGCAGCTGGCTTATAACGTAGCGCCTTTGGTGGAATCATATCAAATGCATTTTTTAGCACGCCCGGAATCGATGCTTGGAAAATGGGAGATGCGAAAATAAAGCCATCCGCCTCTTCAAACTTTTGAATCATCATTTTCATATCGTCATTTAGTGGGCTACCATCTAAAATTTGATGCTTTAGCTTAGAGAAATATAAAATCTCAAGTTCAAAATCCGTATTCATTTCATTAATATATTGTTGAACCTGTTCTAATACGACACCAGTTTTACGACCGAAAATTGTGCCATCCACAAGTAAAATTTTCATGTTGGGTTCCTCCTACATATAAAAGCTATTCAAATATACCATTTTTAATTGTATCAGAATGCCAAATGAAGGAGAAGGAAACAAAATTCAATTGCATAAAAATCAGTCTTTCGACGGAATGCCTATTTTGGGAGATCATCATCTACTGTTTTAATCTTCGTCCGATCAAACACAACGTCCTGATCAATTAACGTCTGATCCCCCTCATTTAACTTACTCCAATTAAACGTTGCTTCTCTATCAAGCGAATCCTCGTTCTGCCACACTTCTGGTAATTGCATCTCAGCCAATTCATTCGACTTATAAATACGCACCGGCGTAGTCTCTGTCGATAGCGCAATCATAATCATTGCGACCGCAACCTGACTTGCCTCAATTGAACGATATTTCTTCAAGCCTGCAATAAGTAGTGGATTCATTAAATTTAAAACTACGGCACCTACGCGCTCCCCTAATCTAAATTCCTTTCGATTCCCAACTAGTAAAGAAGGGCGTACAATTGATAACCTTGGGAAATCTAGTTTCCCGAGTTCCGCCTCTAAATTGCCCTTTACGCGGCTATAATAAGCCTTTGAGTTCTGACTTGCCCCCATAGCTGAAATAACAATAAAGTGATTCACACCGCGATTTTTTGCAAGAGAAGCAAGTTGCATTGGATACTCAAAATCCACCTTTTCAAATTGCGCACGACTGCCCGCCGTTTTAATCGTCGTCCCTAGGCAACAAAATACATCATGCGCAAAATCTAAATCCCCTTCCGAAATCTCATCCAACGAGCGAATTCGTTGCACCAATTTTTCATGCTTATAATCAAGTGGATTTCTCCCAATCGTCAAAACCGATACATAATTTTTATTTTCGCATAATTGCTTCACTAAACTAGAGCCCACTAAGCCCGTCGCCCCTACTACAATTGCTGAACGCTTACTCATTTTGCCGCCACCTTTCAATCGAACACTTTTCCTCCCTATATTTTACACATACTTCTGCCAATTTCACCATAATCTTAATAGAGAACATTTGGATGGAGGACGAGGCATGAGAAATATCAACGCAACAAAACAAAAAATTGCCATGATTGTTGAGCACTTTGAATTTAAAGGCTATTACCCATTCGAGCGAGCTGCGATTTTAGCAGAACGGCTTTCGCATGAGACGAGCCTTTTCATATTTTTAAAGAATGCGAACGAAACAAGTATTCAGCGCTTTATCTCAATCGGCATAACACCTATTTTATTCGAAAGTTTTAAAGAATTACCGAAAACAATACGCAATTTACAAGTAGATTTAATCATTTACGATGGTGCAGATTCAAGCATCGAGCAGGTCGAGCAAATTCGGCCATTTTGCGAAACCCTTGTTCACTTTGATGATTTTGGCGAAGGTGCAATGCTCGCTAACTTCAACTTAAAGTCGCTCTTTGAAGAACCTCGCGAGCAACCGATTATGAATGAAGTTAATGGCACCTATTTTTTCGCTATTAATGATTTGTTACAAGATATTCGTGCACAACGCCAATTAAAATTAAAATCGTTCGACGAAGACGCACCACATGTTGTCATTTATTTCGAGGACGGCGATGCCAATAATTTAACATTCCGCACTTTACGCCACTTAACGCAGCTACATATTCCATTAAAAATATCCGTACTATTAGATGCTGATTACCGCCATTCTACCGACGAACTATCAATGATGGCACTATCACGCCGCAACACAAAATTAGTGCGTGATGATTTTGCAATTACAGAGAGTCTAATCAGTGCCGATTGCTTAATTTGTAATAGCTTGTACACACCATATAAAGCAGCCTTCATAGGCATCCCTTGCATCACAGCAGCCCAGCATGAACGTGAGCTTTCAAATGCCTTTACTCGTGAGACGAATGGCTTTATTCATCTAGGTCTTGGTCGTAAAATGAAACAATCTCAAATTCAAAATGCATTAATGGAGCTTCTACTTCATGAATCTCGCCGCGAGCGAGCAGTAAAACGCCAGCAAAGCCTCCAACTCGAATTAAATAATGACTTACTTGAAAAGCTAATTTTAGACCTTGCCTATGCGCGCTACAATATCGCCACTAATTAGTTCAGCAATTATACAGGGCTAGAAAACATTTACGCACAACGGATGAAATTATACGCCCCTCTGTGATACAATATGTGCAGATTAGAAAGATGCCGCAAAGGAGCCTTCATTTATGCTATCAAAAGACCAACTAAAGCAAGAAATAGCCGAGCTAAAAATGGACTACATTAATTTACAAGGTGACATGGAAAAGCTTGAATCTCTTGGCCATGCAGGATCAGTAAAACTGGCGCTAACACGTCTTGAAAATATGGAAGCACGACTTGCACAATTAAATAAGCAACTCGCGATGCTTTAAGAGCCGCGAGTTTTTTTAGTAAATTAAAAGGACATACCTCAGGCCAATCGTGCATGAGGATGTCCTTACTTAACGTAAATACTACTTTTTGGAGGAATAATAATGGCAATTTTAACAGTAGAAAAATTAGGCCACTCATTCGGTGACCGTACGCTATTTAAAGACGTATCATTCCGCCTTGTTGAGGGAGATCATATCGGTTTAGTAGGCGCAAACGGTGTTGGGAAATCAACATTAATGGGCATCCTTACAGGCCAAGCAATTCACGATGAAGGTAAAGTTGAGTGGTTACCAAACACGCATTACGGATACCTTGATCAGCACACACAGTTAACACAAGGTCGTTCAATGCGCGATGCTTTAAGTGATGCATTCCTACCTCTTTATAAAAAAGAAGAAGAATTAAATGAAATCACAATGAAAATGGCTGATCCAGATGCAGATTTAGAGCAACTATTAGAAGATATGGCTGAAATTCAAGATGCACTTGATGCAGGCGACTTCTATACATTAGATATGAAAATCGAGGAAGTTGCACGCGGACTTGGTCTAGATGCAATCGGTTTAGATCGCGACGTTTCTGCACTTTCAGGTGGTCAACGTACGAAAGTATTACTTGCAAAGCTTTTACTAGAAAAGCCGAAAGTTTTACTATTAGATGAGCCTACCAACTACCTTGATGAAGAACATGTTACATGGTTAAAAAACTACCTTAAAAACTATCCACATGCATTCCTTCTAATCTCGCATGATACGGAATTTATGAATGAAACTGTAGATGTAATTTTCCAATTAGAATTCTCAAAATTAACACGCTACACAGCTACTTATGAAAAATTCATTGAACTTGCGGAAATCAATAAGCGTCAGCACATCGATGCGTATGAAAAGCAGCAGGACTTCATTAAAAAGCAAGAGGACTTCATCGCGAAAAATAAAGCACGTTATTCAACTTCTGGCCGTGCAAAATCACGTGAAAAGCAACTTGGCCGTTTAGAGCGTATTGACCGCCCTGAAACAGCTGTTAAACCAGAATTCCGCTTTAAAGAAGCACGTACGCCAAGCCGTTACGTAGTTGAAGCAGAAAACTTATTAATAGGGTATGACAAGGAAAAACCACTTTTACCACCTCTTTCATTCATGATTGAGCGCGGCGAAAAAATTGCCCTTGTCGGTATGAACGGCGTTGGTAAATCAACACTACTAAAAACAATGCTTGGCAAAGTTAAGCCTTTAGACGGTAAAGTCCTTCTTGGTGAATACATCGCGCCATCTTACTTCGAGCAAGAGGTAAAGGCTGATAAAATCACACCAATCGACGACGTATGGAATGCTTTCCCTTCAATGGATCAAGCTCAAATACGTGGAGCACTTGCGAAAGCTGGTTTAAAAACAGACCACATCACGCGCCCACTTAACTCTCTATCAGGTGGAGAGCAAGCGAAAGTACGTCTATGTAAGCTAATGATGGACGAAGCAAACTGGTTAATCTTCGATGAGCCCACAAATCACTTAGACATCGATGCAAAAGAAGAATTAAAGCGTGCAATGAAAGAATTCAAAGGCACAATCGTTCTTGTATCACATGAACCTGAATTCTACGATGGTTTAGTGACAAAAATTTGGAACGTACAAGACTGGTTCACTACTGGTGAAGTACCAACACTAATCGAAAAAAAATAACCTTTATCTAATCCGGTAAACATATTTTATGTGAACCGGATTTTTCTAGTTTACTCCCAAAAGTAAAAACCCCTCCCCCCCGCTGACATTGCTAAACTTCAAATATTTTGAAACTTTTTTCTTTAAAAAACGTATATATTAGTATGCATTTGGGTATACATTTAAAGGAATTAAAAATGTCTTGAAATACAAATAGCTTAGTAGTAAGATAATATTATATAAATATCTTACAAGTAAGCTATCAATAAAAATTTGAAGCGAGGGATTTACATGACGGTTACAATTTACACTCAATCGAGCTGTTCCTCATCACGAAAAGCACTAAAATGGTTAAACGAAAATAACATTGCTTATAACGAAAAACGCATTACTTCTCACCCATTAACACTGGCTGAATTTAAAAATATTTTAAGTATGACTGAAGATGGCACGGATGAAATCATTGCAACAAACTCAAATGATTTCAAAAATCTAGATGCGGATATTGAGCAATTATCAATTCAAGAGTTGTATCAATTGATTCAAACATACCCACGTATGCTTCGTAGCCCTATTTTAATGGACGATAAACGCATACAAATCGGATACAATGAAATGGATATTCGCCGCTTCATTCCGCGTAAAGTTCGTGCATTCGAGCTAAATGCGCTACAAAAATTAGCTGTAGAATAAAGTAGATTTTGGAGTTGAAAGATATGGATCAACTGCGTCGCGATCAGCTAGCATCACTTTTCGAATCGATGTCTGCACTTGAAAGAAAAGTTGCAAATGAATGGAATAGCCACAATGAGTTAGGTTTTTCTAAATCACATATTTTAATTTTAAAATACTTAGCTGACGAAGGCCCAAAACGTCCATCAGCCATCGCTGAACGTTTACAAATAACAACTGGCGGCGTTACCGTTTTAACAACAAAACTCATTAAAGGCGGATTTATCGAGCGAATTCAAAATGAGGCAGACAAACGCTCTGCCCAAATTCACATTACTGAAGCAGGCTTAGAAATTTTAGAGCAATCACATATTCATGTTGATAAGCTGTTCACACTATTATTCGGAATGCTAACCGAAGAAGAAATCGACACATTAAAAAGCATTTTCAACAAATGCGTTAAATAATATACGAGGAAAAGCGGAAACCTGTTTTTCCTCGTTTTTTTGTGTTTAATACTATATCCCCTCTTTGGGCAAATGGGCCTTGATTGGCACTCTGGCTCGAATGCAATCCTTTAGGTTTCGGCTCCAACTAACAAAATTCGTTCAGCTACTTTCATGATTTTAGTTAGTCGGAGCCATGACCTAAAGAAAAGCGTTGGTCCCTGGAGTGCCAATCAACTCCCTCCTTTCACAAGAAAAGAATCCTAAAACCATAAAAAACACCGACTGCATCTATTGGCAATCGGTGTTTCCTCTTTATCATACCCGTCCTAGTATTCGAAAGAGTGCTGGGGAAGGAATTCTATATCATTTAGCTGCTACAACCTCGTAATAAGGAATAACAGCTAAAATTAATAACTAAAATGCGACAGCCTCTGCAATGTTTGCATCTGCCAATAAAATTTCTTTTAAACGTGCCTTTGCACGGAATAAGCGCGATTTCACTGTACCGATTGACACCTTCATTAACGCTGATATTTCAGCCAACGAAAACTGATCAACATAGAAATACCAAAGCGTCTTTTGATAAATTCCATCTAACTCATTCATCTTCGCTTGAACAAGCTTTGTGATTTCACCTTTTTCAATTTTTTCTTCTGTAGAAATATCCGTATTGGGAACCAAATCTAAAACTGGTACGTCTAATTGTTCAGGTTGGTTCATCATATATTTGCTGCGGCGCACAGTTTTACGGTAACGATCTCGGAATGTATTCATTGTAATTGTCGTTAACCACGCTTTTAGGTGATCTACTTCCTTCACCGTTTCTTCATAGCGCACAACTTTAACCCATACTTCCTGCATTAAATCTTCCGCTTCTGTCGTGTTGCGTGTTAGCTTTAAGCATAGATGGTAAATGTAGCGATTATATTCGGTATAAATATCCATTAATTGCTCATTCATAAGTTTCATCCTCCATTTTATACTTCTATTTGTTACGCATGTTGTCGATTTCGTTTATGTCACGCTTCATTGCAAGTATTTTTTGCAAATGACGTTTGATTGAAGGCGGATTGATTTGGCTAGCAAATCTCATCCTATACTTTCCTTCTTGTACTCATTTTCGCAAATCTTTTACTTACACTCTATCGTATTGGCTTTCAATTCACTTACAGTTATGTAAGGTTAGAAGATTTTTGTTGTAGTCTTAAAATTCACTACTTCGTTAACTCAAACACCCTGAATCAATATGATATACTGTTTTTATTAAGAAATTTCTAGGAGGAATTATCCATGTCTATTACTCAACAAGTAGATGCTTATTTTGCAGAAAATCGCGAAAAGCATTTAAATGAACTAAACGAATTTTTACGTATCCCAAGTATTTCTTCATTATCTGAGCATAAAGAAGACATGCAATCAGCTGCAAAATGGTTAGCTGAAAAATTAACTTCATTAAATATCGAAAATGTATCGATTGATCAAACAGCCGGTCATCCTGTTGTTTACGGCGAATGGTTACACGCTGAAGGCAAACCCACGATTCTATTTTACGGTCACTATGATGTGCAACCAGTAGATCCATTAAACCTATGGGACTCTGCACCATTTGAGCCAGAAATTCGCGATAATAAATTATTTGCACGTGGTTCTTCTGACGATAAAGGCCAGGTATTCATGCACCTTAAAACAATCGAAGCGTTATTCGCAACAACTGGAACACTTCCTGTAAACGTTAAATTCATCATTGAAGGCGAAGAAGAGATCGGTAGCCCGAACTTACCTGAATATGTTGAAGCTAATAAAGAAAAATTAGCTGCAGACTTAATTTTAATTTCCGATACAGGTCTTTATGCCCCAGGCAAGCCAGCAGTTTGCTACGGTTTACGCGGCTTAACTGGTGTTCAAATTGACGTTCGTGGTGCAAAAGGCGACCTACACTCAGGCTTATATGGTGGGGGCGTTCAAAATGCGATTCATGCACTAGCTGAAATTCTTACATCATTCCGCGATGAGCACGGCACGATTCAAGTTGAAGGATTTTATGATAACGTCCTTCCTCTAACAGAAGAAGAGCGTCAAGCTTACCGTGATCTTAATCACGATGAAGAAGAGTTAAAAGAAGAAGTTGGCGTAAAAGAGTTATTCGGCGAAGAAGGCTATTCATTCCTTGAGCAAACTTGGGCTCGACCAACATTAGAAGTAAACGGTGTGTTTGGTGGATTCTCTGGTGAGGGTATTAAAACAGTATTACCTGCTGAAGCTGGTGCGAAAATTACTTGTCGCCTAGTACCAAATCAAGATCCAGAAGAAATCGTTGCATTATTACGTGCACATATCGAAAAATATAAGCCAACTGGTGTTGAAGTAGTCGTTTCAGAGTTCGATAAAGGAAAACCTTTCATCACACCATTCGACCACCCTGTTATTCAAGCAGCAGGACGCTCATATGAAAAAGTATATGAAGTTCCTACTGCTTATACGCGTGGTGGCGGTTCAATTCCAATCGTTGCATCATTCGATGAAATTTTAAAGCAACCTGTTGTATTAATGGGCTTCGGCTTAGCTAGCGAAAATTTCCATGCACCAAATGAACATTTCCATTTAGAGAATTTCGACAAAGGCTTACGCGTTTTAGCAGATTATCTTTATGAAGTAAGTAATTTAAAACTATAAAAGTAAACGCGGTCGTGCATTAATATGCACGGCCTTTTATTTATACACTTTGCCATCAAAAAAGGTGTCCTGTGGCAAAAACCACGGGACACCTTCTTATTTAAATAGCTCTAAAAATCAATCCAACAATTGCATAAACAATTACTATACCATAAATTGCTAGCATGTGAATTAACGAGAAAACGAACATTTTATTGGCCCATTTTTTTCCTTCTTTTTTATGATAGCCAACAATACTCATCCCAAGCCAAATCGCACTTAAAGTAAAAGCTACTAGCGCTAACCCAAGACTTAGCGGGTAAAATAAGATACTCGAAAGCATGAGCAATACTAAATATACATTTGATTGAATATAGGTACGACGCTCTCCTTTCACAACAGGTAGCATCGGAATATTCGCCGCTGCATAATCATCCTGCTTACGAATAGCAATCGCATAAAAATGTGGCATTTGCCAAATAACCATAATTGCAAATAGTGCCCAACACGCTGGGTGCCAAATATCTGGACCCACGGCAGCCCAACCAATTAACGGTGGCATTGCACCAGAAATACTACCGACTTCTGTATTCCAAATCGTATGACGCTTCGTCCAAATTGTATACGGTACAACGTAGAAAAATACGCCTAAAAAACCTAAAAGTGCAGCTAATGGTGTTGTGAAATAAAGTAACACTACCCCAACAATTAAAAATGTAATGGCCGCGATTAATAATGTTTTTAGGCCCAGCTCGCCTGTAACAGACGGGCGTGTTTTCGTGCGTGGCATGATGGCATCAATGTCACGATCGTATAAGTTATTAAAAATTCCTGCTGAAGCAATAACGATGGCCGTTCCAGCTACCGCTAAAATGATATCGCCAATGTGTTGTATAAAACTTAAGTCATATGTGTACAGCGCAAGCATTAGACCGGCAAGCATTGGTATCAAATTCGATTTGATAATCCCTGTTTTTACCGCTAATGCCCATAGCTGACTAGAAGATCGCTTATGCATAGTAATTTTATTTTAATACTCCCTCATTTTTATCAATACTTTAAGTATAACCTAAAAAAGGCTGACGGTGCTATGATGGAAGCCTTTTTCTTATAAATGACACAAGTAGTCGTATTTCCTACTTGAAATCTCTTCAAAAATAAAAACTGGCGGAGTATATTACCACTCCGCCAGCCACTCATTTTAAATAGTGTAAATTAATCTTCTTCGATTTCTTTACGATCTTTTTTCACCATTTTCGATAATACTTCATACACGATCGGTACAACGATTAACGTTAATAATGTTGAAGATAATAGACCGCCAATTACTGTAATTGCAAGGTCTTTTGAAACCAGACCACCACCAGCAGCACCAAATGCCATTGGAAGCATTGCGCCGATCGTTGCAATTGCTGTCATCAGAATCGGACGTAAACGTGTAGAACCTGCCTCTAGAATTGCATCTCGCATACCCAGTCCAGCGCGTTCCATATGGATAATACGATCCACTAATACAATGGCGTTCGTTACTACGATACCAATTAACATCAGTAAGCCCATTAATACAGATACTGATATTGTTTGCCCTGTTGCCCACAGTCCGATCCAAGAACCGATTACAGTGAACGGTAATGAGAACAAGATTGCAAATGGTGCTAAACCTTCACCAAATGTAACGACTAAGATGAAGTAAACGATTGCGATTGCCGCAAGCATTGCCACACCTAACTTCGTGAATGTATCTTCCATATCAGCTGCTACACCTGCTACACCAACAGTTGTACCTTTAGGGAAATCAATTGCATCGACTTTTTTATCTGCAGCCGAAGTTGCTTTTGAAACATCTTTGCCAATAACTGTTGCTGAAACTGTCGCAAAGTACTCGCCTTTTGAACGAGATAGCGAATTTAATGTAGTGCCTTCTTCAAGCTCCACTAATTCACCAATTGTCATTGTTGTGCCCAGTCCTGTTATAACTGGTGTTGCTAAAATATCGTCAATTGATGAAGCAGCTAATTTCGCATCACGTTGAATAATAACTTCGATATCCGAACCATTATGCTCAACTGTTGTTAATGTTTCATTTTGACCGTCGCCTTGTAGCGCCATCAAAATTTGTGCTGCTGTTACACCGTATTGTAATACGTTTTCTTGATCAACTTTTAAGACATTTTCCACATATGCATTTTGAGCATCTGATTTAACGTCTTCTAAATCTTTCACTTCATTTAATGCCACTTCAATTTGATTGATTGATGTACGTAAATCATCTAAATCTTCACTGTATACTGTATAGCTTACTTCATTTGAAGATAAGCCCATTGCGAAGTTTTGAGATTTCCATTCACCTGATTGACCTATGTTGAATGCATATTCTTCAATCTCTTTTTTCACGTCGCTAAAGTTCTCTGTTTCTGGATCGAAAATTAAATACATTAACGAGCTTCCAGCACCACCACCAGTCATCATAGCTGACATATCTCCGCTAGTTGATACTTCCTTCGTGACAGAAACTTGAACAATATCGATATCTTTACGTTTTAAAAGCTCTTTTTCTACAACTTCTACATTTTCTAACGTTTTATCAATTAAATCACCTGTTGCAGGTGTGTACGTTAAATACATAACTTTCTCTTCTTGAGAACCCATAAAGCTGAAGCCAATTAATGGCGTTAACGCTAATGAACCAACAAGTAATAGGATTGCAAGGATTGAAGTAATCCATTTGTGATTTAAGCATTTTTCTAAAATACCTTTATAAATATGTGATAGCTTACCAGAATCTTTATGGTTCGATTCTGATTTATTACCGTATAATTTTTTACGGAATAGTACATGCGATAATGCTGGTACGATTGTGATCGCTACGATTAATGATGCAATTAATGCAAATGACATCGTTAATGCGAACGGTAAGAATAATTCTCCTACCATGCCACCCACAAAGATTAATGGCGCGAATACCGCTACTGTTACTAATGTAGAAGACAGGATTGGCTTGAACATTTCAATTGTCGCCTCACGTACTAATGCGCGACCTTTTAATTTTTCATCTTTTAAATGCATACGACGATAAATATTTTCTACTACAACGATGGAGTCATCAATTACACGTCCAATTGCTACCGTAATCGCACCTAGCGTCATAATATTAAGTGTAATGTCCATCCAGTTTAAGACAAGTAGTGCCATAAAGATTGAAACCGGGATTGAAACAATTGAGATAATTGTTGATTTCCAGTCACGTAAAAATAATAGAATTACTAGTATAGCAATTAAACCACCAAATAACGCTTTTTCAATCATTGTGAAAACAGAGTCTTCAATTGGCTTACCTTGGTCAAGTGAAACATCAATTACAAGACCTTCGATTGCTTTTTTCTCTTCTTCTATTAACTCTTTCACTGCATTTACTACTGTTACAGTGTTAGCATCTTGCCCTTTAACGATTTGAATTGCAATTGCATCTGAACCGTTTGTGCGTGATACAGATTTAATTTTACCTACTACTTCAAGCTCTGCTACATCTGAAAGCTTCACAAATGGAGAAGGATTTTCAGCTGTAGGTGTAACTGGAATTAGCATTTCCTTTAAATCATCGATCGTTTTAAATTTTCCATCGACAGCAACTGCTTGCTCGCCCACTTCAAATTCAAATAAACCTAAAGAAATCGCTAAATCACTCGCTTGCACCATTTGCGTAACAGATTCCTCTGTTATGCCTAACTGCTCCAATTTTTCTTTATTAAATTTGAAGTCAACTTCTTCTATATGCTGACCTGTAATTGTCGCAGAAGCTACTCCATCAAGTTTATTAATTTTTGGTAACAATAACGTTTCTACTGTCGACGTTAATTCAACAATATTTTCAGTTTCTGAACCAACAGAAAGTGCAAGGACTGGCATCATATTCATGCTAATTGCCATAATTGTCGGATCCTGCACTTCATCAGGCGTTTGAACAGCATCTAACGCTGATTCAAGCTGACGTTTTTTCTCTTCCATATCTACGCCATATTCAAACTCTACTTGAACTTGTGATACGTTTGACGAAGATGTCGAATAGACAGCCTTTACATCTTTTAAACTTTCAATTGCCTTTTCATATGGAATCGATACATCTTCCATAACTTGCTCGGGTGTTGCACCAGGATATACACCCATAACAATTAAGAATGGAATTGAAATATCCGGAATTGACTCCATTTTCATACGTGTTCCTGAATAAACACCCGATGCCACGATAATAATTGTCAATAACCACACTGCTAGCTTGTTTTTCAAAACGAAATTTACTAAACTTCTCACCATTACACCTACCTTAGTTTGACTTTATCTCTACAAATATTTATACTAATTGACTAACTGGTCAACTGTCAATTCAAAGGAGCCACAAAATTATGACAAAAAAACAATTAGTCATCGATGCTGCCATTGAATTATTCGCCCAAAAAGGTGTCGAATCAACTTCAATCCAACAAATTACCGACAAATGCGGTATTTCTAAAGGTGCCTTCTATCTTTCATTTAAATCAAAAGAAGAGCTGATTCTTTCCATTATTGATTACTTCATGCAGGACATTTCACAGCAAATTGACCAATCAGTCAATTCGTCGGAAAATAGTGAAGAGAAATTATATAACTATTATTTAACATCACTAAATTTTTTAGTAGAACATAAACCATTCGCACTTATCTTTCTGCGAGAGCAAATGTCAGCCATTGGCGATGAAGTCTTCCAAAAAATGATGTACTACGAGGAGCTTTCTAACCGTTTGCTACTCCAAATGGTCGATGAAATATATGGGCCACAAGTTGCACATACTAAATACGATCTCATTGTCTTTATGCAAGGCATTTTAAAATCCTATATGACAGTTATTTTATTTAACGGCAAAGAAATTAATATTGAACAACTCACGGAAATGCTTGTTGAAAAGACAAACATCTTAGCTAAACATAGTGTGAAAACTACACTCACTGCCGAACATGTTTTACCTCAACCGTCTTCGCCACTCACAAGAGAATTACTCTTACAAGAATTAAATATGCTGAAAGATGATTCACTAACACCATTACAATTAGATTCCACTACAGTCTTAATAAAAGAAATTACAGCTCAATCCCCAAATCGAGCAATAATAGTCGGCATGTGCCATAACTTAAGAAGTAATCCGAAATGTAGCTGGGCAATTTATTTAGTGAAGCATTTTTTTGAAGTTTAGTACGGTTCACCGCTAAATGGTGGGTTCTAATGAATTTAAAAATAGGGCCTCTCTGTTCAATCCGAACAGAGAGGCCCTATTTCATTGTTTAATGCTTACTCATTTTCGATTAATAACTTCAATACGCGTTTCAAGTTTACCGCAAATATCGTTATGCAACTGTTTGCTGCAATAGCCAATGTTTCGGGTTATCCGCCAAACTGCAAAAGAATGTTATATTCCGCATCAGTTTTATCAAAAATCCACACGGAATTCCAAATCAAATCATCGCTTTTCCAGCTACTTCTCTATAATAGGTACGCCATGCTATATTCGTTCACATATTCACCATCTATCAAAAGTGAATTACGTTTTACACCTTCGATTTCGTAGCCCATCTTTTTATATAGTTGGACTGCGGCTTCGTTATGCTCGATAACACTCAGCTCTAAACGGCTAATTCCGCTTTCCTTCGCCTCGTTGTGAGCAGCTGTAAACAGAGCACTTCCTACACCCTTCCTACGTGCCTCACTATGTACACCAATAACAATTGAGCCACGATGTGCAATACGATTCGCTGTTTCCCCTCGTAAAATAAGATAACCTAGGATTTTCTCTCCTTCTAACGCGACAAAAAGTGCGCTTTCCGGCTCGTTATAAAACATCTCAATTAGGTGCTCTGCCTTCTTTACTGACATATTTCGTTCACCCGGACCAAACAGCATGAAATTTGAGTTTTCCGCATCCCTCATTACTTCCACAAATTGCTCAGCATCCGCCTGTTTCGCTTTTCTAACATCGATCATTTTTATGTACCTCCCTCAGAGAAAAAGCTTCCAATATAAATCGATTGCCTAATCTTTTTTAGCCATTCTTGTTCCTTGATGAAATACCATACGCCAATTACCATGCTCATTTTTCCAAATTGAACTTCTTAATACCTGTTGATGCTCATCTTTGGTTATTGAGATATACGTTACATGTGCCACGTCAACCGCCAATAATTTAACGTTAAATTCTAAAAGGTCCATTTGAATTTCAGGGATTCCTTGTTCTGTTACATATGAAAGTTGGCTCTCTTTATCAAAAACCATGCCCGAATTGCCAAACTCCATAAAGTCCTCACTTAGAAGCTGTTTAAAATCTTCCGTTCGATAATACATAAGTTGTTTCTCCAGTTGTAAAAACATTTCCTCTACGTCTTTCATCAAACTTCACACCCCTTACTTTATTTCACAGCAGAAGCCGGATTACTTTTCTCCTGCACACGTGATAATACAACTGTCAATGCAACACAGCTAAACAATACAATCGCTGTAATCGTAAATAAAGTCGTCAACGATTTGTCTAAAAGCCCGAGCGAGAACGAACCTGCTACAACACCTAAAGAGAAGAATGCATAGAAATAACCATATGCCTTACCACGTGTTTCTGGCGTTGTTGCACGTACAAGCATTAAGTTAATCGATGGGAATAAAAACGCAAAACCTACCCCATAAATAGCAAGGCATACATAGAGCATAGCTTGACCACTATTTTGGCCAATTAAAAACTGCGCAAGCCCCATCATACCTAAGCCAAATGCATACGTCGCAAGCGGTGAAACAATATTAAATATGCGATTTGTCGGAAGCGCAAAAATAAGTACTGCCACAATCCCAAACATACTCATTAGCGTTCCACTTAAACGCGAGTTATAGCCTACATCAACTACATGTAGCGGTAATAGATAAGCAAGAGCACCCTGTGAAAACATTAAGAAAAAGGCACCAATAAATGACATCCATAGCAAACGGTTATGCACTAGTTTTTGACGTCCCTTACTTTCAACTCGCTCCATTCTCGCCCGGTTCGCACGTAAAAAGATAACCGTCGCAAAAAATAGAATAAATCCAACAGCGGCCACCGTCGAAAACACAAATGGCACTGACGTACGGCTGGCCATAATTCCACTGTAGGCTGGGCCAATAATCGCAGCAATCCCAACGAAAGAACCCGTCATCGCATTTTGACTGCCCTGCACTTTTTCATCCGTTATATTTGCTAAATACGTAAAAGCAGCCGGCACGATTAGCCCACCTAAAAATCCATGTATAAATCTTACAATAAACAAGCCCGTTACGTCATCAATAAAGTTATATAGCATTAACGACGAACTTGTCACGAATAACCCGATTACCATAATAATATAGGCACCATGCTTATCCGTTAAAATACCTGATAAAATATTCCCCACCGTATTCGTTAATGAGTACATCCCCACCACAAAGCCCGCTAGCATTGCAGATGCCCCAAGCCCTGTTGCAAAGGTACTCATAACAGGTAACTGCGTAAATAAATCCATAAACGTGAAGAAAATTATTCCGTACACAATCCATCGTTTTGGAATTGGCTTCACGCTAAATTTCTTCTCGTTCTTTTTCAGTATACGGTCATACACAAAATTCCCGAATGGAATAAATGCGACTATTAGCGCCCCTACAGACCAACTAAAATTCCACTGTAATACAAGTTGCGCATACAATATCGCCAGCAAATAAAACACAAAAATGCCGCCATGAATCGACCCTACAATTGTTACCGCAAAAGGTATATCTAAAATATATTTAAGTGGCATCGCAACGCCCAGAAGTGTTACTAATGATATCCCATCAATTATCCCTGCTAACCTTACAATTGGTAGTGGGGCAAGCCATTTTTTCAAATTCACCATTCTTGATCCCCCATGTTCCTTCTATTTCAATTTCAAACTAATACTTTAATTATATAGTTTTCCCAATGCTTTACAATGAATCATGCCGATGTAATGTCGATTACCGAAAAAGGTTCTCAATCCTTCGACAAAATCCGATTTTGTTCACCACTAAACCTAAATTCTCACGCGTATGAAAAATCGAAGCGCTATGTTCATCATTTTCATTTTAGCCAACTATGTATTCATTTGAACAACAAAATTCACAATTATATTTTTTCTACTAAGTAAAACAAATAAGAAAGAGCAATCATCAGTAAAGCATTTGAGGTAAATCTGCGCTGGCGTACACCAACTAAAAAAGCCTTACTGCATACGTATTTCTGCAGTAAGACTCTTATTTAATTTCTCTGGTAAAATTGTTGTACTTACCTCGATTGACTTTCTAAAAAAGTTAGAAAATCTGCTTGGCGTACAACATTGAGTATACATGGATTTCCTGTTTCCTTCTCGATTAGCTTAAGCTCGGTTGGAAACTCTCGCCCTACATCAAGTGACATGTAGGGTAGCTTTTTTTGCGCCGCAATTGAACGCTTATTTTGCATCGTTGCACCCGCAAAAACATACTCCAGCTGAAGTTCCAAAAATGCGATTTTCAAAATTTCTATTTTCGCTGCTTCATTATAGCCTTTGCCCCAATATGGGTACCCAATCCAGGTACCAATATGTGCCGTTTTATTCGCTCGATCAATTGCTTTCAGCGTAATTACGCCAACTAATTCCTGCTTTTCATTAATAATTACACGCGACAACTGAAGGCTTTGGCGCTCTTCCCCTAATATGAATTCAATAAAATCCCGCGTACCATTCAGAGAACATTGCTGCCAACTTAAGTTCAGTGATTCCTTCACATGAGGATCCGAGGTCATTTGCGACATAATCTCTGTGTATTTGCTATCATGTTTCATCAACTGAATCATTGTCTAAATCCCTCCATGTGAATATCTATTCTTTAATTCAATAAATTAATTTTCTATGTATCTTAAATCTTCGTAACCATACCTTTACATACATCTAATAATTGGAAACTAATTCTACCATAAATTTATGGTAATTACGATTTTGTTCAAAAATTTCCCACAGTGTTTTCTTCTTTATGTTTATTAAATCATTAGTTGAATTATATAGAGGGTTTTAGCATATGTAGTTATTAAATAAATTGTTTAGGAGTGGGCTTATTAAAAAAATATTGGTCATAATATTAATCCTAATTTTAATTTTTTGGGTAGCTACTAGTATGAAGAATGAAGGAGAATCAGATGTCGTATCTACTGAAATTAGAAATTTCACTCCAGAGGTACTGAGTCCAGGAAATGAGAGCGAGTATGTATTTAAGTTAGCACTGAATGATAAAGGTAATTTCAATGTAGATTCATCTATCACTATAAAGAATACTTCTGCTGATCAATGGAATGAAGTATTGTTTTATTTTATTCCTAATATGTTTACTGAAGAAAATTCAACTCTTGAAAACCCAGCTAATGTAGAAATAGAAAATGTTCTAGTGAATGGTGCTGATGCTTCATTTACTCTTAATAAGGATACGCTTACTGTTCTATTAGAAACTGCCTTATTACAAAATAATGAATTGAAAATAGACTTTCAGTATTCATTCACTTTGCCAGAGGGTGGTCGAAGATTTACAAAAAATAGAGACAACTATTATTTAGCACAATGGTATCCCATGGTAGCTACATATCGAAACAGCAAATGGAACAAAGAGGAGTATTTATCTTACGGTGAAACCTACCATACTTCCTATAGTGATTTTACTTTAAATTACGAAATACCTAAAGGCTATACAATCGTAACAACTAGTAGCCTAGATTTATACCCTAGTAAAGAATCTGGTATTCTAACAGCAAAAAATGCAAAAGAATTTTTTATAACCATCTTAAAAGAATCCACAATGACCGAAGAGACAATTGATGATATCAATGTTAGAGTCTTTGGCGTAGCAAAATCTGAAAAAGACCAGACAGAAATACTTCAACTTTCATTAGAAGCAATACAATATTTCCAACAAACAATTGGAGAATATCCATATCAACAATTAGATATCATATTAGATGAAATTTCGATGGAATATCCAGGTATTGTAACAGCGGGATATATGAATGGTAGGAAACTAAACTCTGACGCACTAAAGGGTACAGTTGTTCATGAGATTGCACATCAATGGTTTTACAGTGCCATTAGCAATGATCCCTTTTTTGATGGATGGTTAGATGAGGGGTTCGCTACACTGACAACTCAATTATTTTTTTTCGACTTAGAAAATAAAGAAATCGGCCCATTAGACTTCCAATTGAAAAATGAAGAAGAAGTTACGCTGCCAGTAAACTTACCTTTAAATCAATATTCTCAAAATGGTACTAATATTTCAAATTATCATTATTACAAACCAGGAATTATGTTATGGAATATCTTTAAAGAAAATGGTGGCAAGGAAAAGTTAGGAGAGTTTTTAAAGGCTTATTATAAAACCTATAAATACCAGGAATTAAATTCACTAGAGTTTACCCGGTTTTTATCTCACTTTCTAGAATTAAAAAATGATGATTATTTTAAAGACTGGATTTTATTAGATAAAACTACGTATGGGGATTTACAATGATAGCCTCAATCCAACTTAAACTTTAAATTATAGATTTAGATTTATTTTATGTTCTTCTATCTCAATGTTTCTAGGTTTTAGAACCATTTGTATAAAGTATTCCCTCGATTTATCTGAATTATCTTAAAAATAAACTCGAAATATGTTATACTTTTCCATATAAAAAAGGAGGTGCAAGTCCAGTGGTAAAGAAATAAAATGAGAAAATCTATTAACTTTAGAATATACATGTAGATTTTCTCTTTCATATTATTAATATTTAGAAAAGAGGAGAAAACAACATGTTAAATAAATTCAGTGATACTATTTATTATATGTCTAATCAAGATGAAAACGACCGACCGACATTAGGTCTGGTATGTGGCGACCAATATAGTTTAATAATAGACTGTGGTAACTCTACTCAGCATGCGCAGGATTTTTTATTAGAAATTGAGAAACTAAATGTACCCCCAGTTAAATATGTGGTAATTACCCATGCACATTGGGATCATTTCCTTGGCATGAATGAATTTGATGCAACTGTTATTGTTAATAGTCAAACAAACGAGTTGTTAAAAGTATGGCAAAGTTACACATTTGATGACAGTTCACTACAAACATATGCGCAGACTAAATTGATGGGCGATAAGTGTATAGAGATTATACAAACAGAGATTCCAACTAGAGATAGTTTTAAATTAAATTCTCCACATATAATCTTTGAAAAAACATTAACTGTTGATTTAGGTAATAAAATTTGTATACTTGAAAAAATCAACAGTACTCATACAGATGACGCTACAATCATTTATATCCCTGATGAAAAAGTCATTTTTTTAGGTGATTGTGTATATGGTACAACTACAAATTCTCTATTTCATTACAAGCAATCATTGTTATTGCCTATGATTGAAGATATTCAAAAATATAATGCTGAATCATTCCTACTTGGTCATGAATCTATTTGCGATTTGGATGAAATGACGACATTTTGGAAAGAGTTAAGAGCAGCAAGTAAAGCGGTTAAATCATCTTCATTAGAAAATGCAATTGAGTCCTTCAAGATAGAAAATAATAGAAATCCAAATGATGATGAGTTATTTTTCATAAAAGCATTTGTAAATGACCATATTATTCAATCACTATAATTCTATAAACTAAAAATTTTAGCCAATAGTCACTTCATTTCAAATAGAAATGAGGTGACTATTGTTAGTTTCGTAACACATCAGCGTATCAGTAATTCGGCCCCATCCACCTGCTAAATGTCTCTAGATATCACGGAAATCCAATGCTGATCGATACAAAAAAATCCGCCCCTTCGATTTCTATTAAAGCGGCGGATTTACTTTTATGACTCTATACTATTTGTTGGGGTATCCACTCAATTTTGTGCAGAAGAAAGGCAAAAAAATCTACTTGAATTGTTAAAAACCAGTCTTCCACAAGCACAAACATAGCGGTGTCGCTTATAAAAAAGATGGTTAAAAGTTCAAACCACTTTAAATGCTTTACCTTTTGGATGCGAAAATCGTGCGCTTTAATTGTTTTAACGCCACAAGAGGGACCATCTTGTTTTTTTAGCTAAAGAGAGACATGAGACATGTATCGAAACGCGATCCTGGTATTCTTCAATCTCATGGAGGATCTTTTAATTCTGGAATTATCATGTAATTATTCACAAATTACCTTTCATATAGTAAAGATACGATTGATCACAATTTATATAGTAAAGATACGATTGATTTACTATTTATACGAATATGGATTGAATGTGAAAATGGTTGTGATGGACATGAATCGAAATGGCTTTTTAAAAGGGATTAATAATACACTTCAAAGGTTATTAAAAGAAATGCTTTTCGATTTAGAAAGCATGAGCACTTTAAAGCAAAGATTTTATTAAGCGGAGTATATCAAACGTGCGAGAATCACCTTGGACAGTGCTCGTTGATTGGAGCGGAGGGGGCCCGCGACTTCCAGGGGATAAGCACGTGCGGAAAATCCACTAATTTTCTGCCTCCGTAAAGGCAGGGAATTAGTTAGTTGGAGCCGTGCCCTAAAGAATTAGGTAGGGAAGCTAAGAGCGCGCTCGTCGTGAGCGCAACGCTTCCATGACCATCATCCTGCTGGCCCTCGGTCCACCGGAGCTCCAATCAACGCCTTTCGTGAGAAAGGGTTGAAATAATGACTAATTTCAGGTACACCCCAACATTTGACGTGAAACCTTTTTATTGAATTCATAACTACTTCCCTTTAAAAAGGGGTCGTCGTTTTTCTGAGAAAGCATTTAAAGCCTCGATGCGGTCTTCAGTAGGAATCGTTATTTCATAAGCTTTGCGTTCGATTTGTAAGCCCGTCTGAATATCGACTTTCATGCCTTGCTTTACAGCAAATTTTGCCTGCTGCAGCGCAATTGGTGCATTCGCTAAAATTGTTTGAGCAAATTGAAGTGCGGTCTTTTGTAGGGCCACATTATCAGCAATTAGTGTGAATAGACCATAGCTTAAGCCTTCTTCGGCAGTTATATGTTTGGCGGTTAAAATGAGCTCAAGTGCACGAGTTTCACCGATTAAGCGTGGTAGTCGTTGTGTACCACCTGCCCCTGGAATAATGCCTAAGCTCGTTTCAGTTAACCCGACTTTCACATGGTTCGCAGCAATTCTAAAATCACATGCGAGTGCAAGCTCAAGGCCACCACCAAAGGCAAATCCATTAATTACGCAAATTGTGGGTTGGGGTAATTGTTCGATAGCAGTAAAAACTTCCCCAAACTTATTTAAGTTACGGTAAACAAGTGGCTGAGGTAAATTTTTGCGCTCCTTTAAATCAGCACCTACGGAAAATGCTCGGTCACCAGCTGCTGTAAAAAGGACAACCTGAATTTCAGGATTAATTCGAATTGAATCGATATAACCCGATAACTCTAGTAACATATCGAAATTAAATGCATTCATTACTTCAGGACGATTAAGGGTAACGATACCGATAGGACCAGATTGTTCAAACAGTATTGAATTCATATATAACCCCCTAGTAGTATTTTGATTAATCACTTAATTATAGTACAATCTATTTAATGAATATTTAAATAAATCGTATTATTATTATAAATGAGTAAAAAGTAGTATGAATAATTCGTAAAGGGAATTGAGGCGAGAATTATGGAAGTTTTTGTTGCAAGACAACCGATTTTTAATAAGAATGAGCAAATCGTAGCTTATGAATTATTATATAGAAACCGACGTGAAAATTTTTTCCCGCAAGTTGATTCAGATAATGCCACGGTAGATGTGTTAGTCAATTCATTTTTATCTATTGGTATTGAAGAGGTTACGCAAGGGAAGCCTGCATATGTTAATTTTACAAGTAATTTATTATACAGTAATGTATTAGATCTTATTAATCCGGATAAGGTTGTTGTTGAGATATTAGAAGATGTAAAAATTACGCCAGAAATAGTGCAACGAATAAAAGAGTTAAAATTAAGAGGCTACAAGATGGCATTAGATGATTTTATTTTAAGTGACGCTTTTATAAAGAATGACAATGTTTTTAATTATATTGATTATATAAAAATTGATTTTTTATCGACGCCATTATTAAAGCGTATGGAAATAGAAAATGAAATTAAAGAAAAATATCCACATATCCAGTTATTAGCCGAAAAAGTAGAAACGCGTAATCAATATGAAATAGCGAAACATTCGGGGTATGTTTTATTTCAAGGATATTTCTTTGAACAACCACAAATTTTATCAACAACAGATATTCCACCGAATATAATTCAATATTTACAAGTTATCTCGATGTTAAAAGAGGAAGAGCCAGATATTAATTTGCTTTCTGAAAATATTGAGCGTGATATTTCATTAACGTATAAGCTTTTACAGTTAATAAATAATTCGAATAAACGGTCAAAATCTAAAGTGCGCTCCATTAAACAGGCCGTACTATTAATGGGGCTAACAGAACTTCGCAAATGGATGTATTTGTTGGCAATGCGTGAAGGGCAAATGGATCAAGATAATGATTCAAAAAAGGAAATTATAATGTCCTCCCTATTCCGAGCAAAAGTATGTGAAAAATTAGCACGTTATAATTATGAAGAAAATTTTTCGGAGTACTTTTTAGTAGGGTTGTTCTCATTAATTGATGCACTACTTGAACGCCCACTTTGGACAATTCTTAAACAATTACCGTTTTCAAATGAAATCGTCGAGACATTAAGTGGCACTCGAACAAGGATGGAACCATATTTGAAGTTAAGCATTGCGCTGAATAAAGCAGAATGGGACAAAGTTGAAAGTTTAGCGGAAGAGCTAGTTATTCCAATTGAAATTGTTATGAAACATTATACAGACGCGAATAATTGGGTTAAAGATTCATTTGATTGGTAAAACCACTTTAGCGTAGTAGCCTAGAGAACTTCATCTTAATGAAGTTCTCTTTTTTTTGGATGTTTGTTATAATCAGTCGGAAAATAGACAAATTAGGATTAAAGCGAGGATCAACATGGCGACTGAAAAATTATCACGTAAAGATACAGTCTTTGAGTATATTTTAGTAATAGTGGGAGCAGCAGTTATTGCGTTAGGATTTAATGTGTTTTTATTTCCAAACCAAGTTGCTTCAGGTGGTGTAAGTGGGATTAGTACGATTTTACATGGACTTTTCGGATGGAATGCTGGGCTTGTACAGTATGCATTTAATATTCCACTGTTTATCGCAGGTGTATTTATTTTAGGGAAAACATTTGGCATAAAGTCATTTGTGGGTACGTTGGCGCTACCGTTTTTCGTGATTTTGACGGAAAATTGGGAGCCGTGGACATTAAATCCATTACTAGGCGCAATCTTTGGCGGTATCAGTGTAGGATTAGGTATCGGACTTGTTTTTAAAGGGAAAGCTTCTACTGGCGGTACTGATTTATTAGCGCAAATAATCACAAAGTATACAGGCTTAACTTTAGGGACGAGTGTGTTATTAATCGATGGTTTGATTGCAATAAGTGCAGCGGTCGTATTTGATTTAGAAAAAGGATTATATGCGATTATCGGTTTATATGTAACGACGAAAACAATAGATTTAGTGCAAATGGGCTTTAGTCAATCGAAAATGGTATTCATTATTACCACTAAACAGGATGAAGTACGTGATGCAATCTATGAAGAGATTAATCGCGGTGTGACGAAACTACCTGCAATCGGTGGTTATACAGGTAAAGATCGCCCTATTATCATGGTTGTGGTTTATCAAACAGAGTTCACAAAGCTGAAACAATTGGTCAAAACCATTGATCCATCTGCGTTTGTCATTGTTTCTGATGCTTATGAGGTCTTAGGTGAAGGTTTCAAACGAGTGTAAGTTTGATATACTAGATTTGTAGGTATTTACATTTGGAGGGATAAAAATGAAGAAATCAATATTAGCATTAATTTTTGGTTCAACATTAGTGTTAGCTGCTTGTGGTGGTGGGAATAAAGATGAATCTGCTTCTACACAATCAGAAGGTGAAAAAGTTGTAAAAACTAGTTGTGCTACTTGTCATGGCGGTAATTTACAGGGGAATGGTAATACACCTGCTCTAAATGAAATTGGCGCAAGTTATACAGAGGAGCAAATCCTAGACGTTATCTTAAATGGTAAAGGTAATATGCCCCCAAATATCTTAAAAGGTGAGCAAGCTGAATTAGCAGCAGCCTGGTTAGCAGAGCAAAAATAATAGAAGTTCAGGGTTGTCTTGTGAGCATGATGCTTGTGAGGCGACTCTTTTTTTGTGATAGAGATAACTTATGAGCTGAATATATAGTAAAATAAAACGCACATGATAAAATAAGGAAAGTATATGGAAAGGGGCGGACTGCATGATTCAAGTAACAACAAAGGATGTCTTGGATAAATTTGATCTACAGCTAGTCAGTGGGCAAGAGGGCATCGGACGATACATAACGATGAGTGATATTTCACGTCCAGGACTTGAGATGGCTGGGTATTTCACACATTACCCTGCGAATCGAGTCCAACTTTTGGGGAAGACAGAGTTATCTTTTTTTGAAATGCTTCCGAAAGAGGATAAAATTAATCGTATGGAGCGACTTTGTTCGCCTAATACACCTGCGATTATTATTTCTCGAAATTTGGAGGTACCAGAAGAATTAATTAAAGTGGCGGCAATAGCAAATGTACCAGTCCTTGTTACAAAGCTTACAACAACAAGGTTCTCAAGCCAATTAACTAACTTTTTAGAAAGTAAACTTGCACCGATGACAGCAATTCATGGCGTTTTGGTGGATATTTATGGGATTGGTGTGTTGATTTTAGGTAAAAGTGGTGTCGGTAAAAGTGAGACGGCACTCGAGCTCGTAAAAAAAGGGCATCGCCTAGTGGCAGACGATTGCGTTGAAATTCGACAAGAGGCAGAGAATTTACTCGTGGGTAATCCACCACCATTGCTTGAACATTTGCTAGAAATTCGTGGTATCGGAATTATCGATATTATGACGTTGTTTGGTGCGTCTGCAGTTAGACCGTATAAGCGAATTACGCTCGTCGTTGAATTAGAGATTTGGGATCCAAAAAAATCTTATGATCGACTAGGTTTAGACGAAGAGAAAATGAAAATTATTGATACAGAATTAACAAAGCTAACGATACCAGTTCAACCAGGTCGAAATGTATCGGTTATTATTGAAGTGGCAGCGATGAACTATCGTTTAAAGCGCAAGGGTTTAAACGCGGCAGAAGAATTTTCACGACGATTAGATGCAGTCATTGCTTCTAATAATGATGAGTTGGATGATTACTAACTATAAAAATAGATAGTTGAGGGGAGCAAATGATGAATACAATCTTAATGGAAATTAACCCAATAGCCTTTGAAATTGGCGGGTTAAAAATTAGATGGTACGGTGTTTTAATTGGACTAGGTATTTTAATCGCCTATTATTTGGCGCAAAAAGAAGCGGTGCGCAGAGGTTTTAATGAAGACTTTATGGCTGATTTATTAATTTGGGCTGTGCCAATCGCAATTTTATCAGCGCGAATTTACTATGTCATGATGAGTTGGGAATCTTATGCTAGTGATCCAGGTAAGATTTTTAGAATTTGGGAAGGTGGTCTCGCCATTCATGGTGCGCTAATTGGTTCGTTTATAACGGCCTATATTTTCACGAAAAAGCGTAATGTGAGCTTTTTAAAATTAGCGGATATTGCGGCTCCTAGTATTTTAGTTGGTCAAATAATAGGACGCTGGGGTAACTTCATCAACCAGGAAGCATATGGTGGGCCGGTATCACGTGGATTTTTAGAAAATCTATTTATACCAGATTGGATTATTGAGCAAATGTATGTAAAAAGTGCAGAGACATATGTGCACCCGACATTTTTATATGAAAGCTTATGGAATTTAATTGCGTTTGTGATCTTAATGTTTGCGCGTAAATTGAATTGGCGCCGCGGTGAAATGTTCTTCTTCTATCTTGTTTGGTATTCATTCGGTCGTTTCTTCATCGAAGGCATGCGTACGGATAGCTTGTATTTAATTGGCGATTTGCGTTCAGCTCAGGTCATTTCAATTATTGGAATTGCAGTTGGAATCATTGCGATTATTTACCGTCGCATGAATGTAAAACCAGTCGTGCGTTATTTAGACAAATAAAAAGGAAATTCTTCACCTCCACTTATGATTAGCCTTCGCCAATCGGTAATTTACTTGCTAAAGGAGCAATCACAGATGATAAAAGCGCTATTATTTGATTTTGATGGAACTTTACTCGACACGAATGAACTTATTTTACAGAGTTTTATGCATGTATTTGACGAAATATTGCCCGGGCAATATAAAAAGGAAGAATGTCTGCAATTTCTAGGTCCTTCTTTAAAGGAAACATTCGACAAACTGACACCAGGTAAATCAGAGGAAATGGTGGCAAAATACCGCGCGTGGAACTTGGAGCACCACGATGAATTAGTGGCGCAATATGATGGTGTTGTCGAAACACTGGAGCAACTACATGCACTAGGTATTCGACTTGTCATAGTTTCTACGAAGCAACATAAAAGTATTGTGCACGGGTTAACTATTATAGGCGTAACGCATTTATTTGAGCATATTATTGGTGCTGATGATGTTACGCATGTAAAGCCCCATCCAGAACCGATTTTGAAGGCGCTTGAGTTGCTACAATTAGATAAACAGGATGTTTTGATGATTGGCGATAATTCGCATGATATTGAGGGAGGACATAATGCAGGTGTGCGAACAGCTGGCGTGGCATGGTCGATTAAAGGTGAAGATTTTTTACAGCAATTTAATCCAACTTATATGCTGAAGCATATGTCCGATTTAATTTCGATTGTGAAAGGATAAGCTGATGAGAAGAACAGAGCGCTATCGTGTAAAGCAACAAGGGGATAATTCACTTTGGAATGTATATGAGACAGTGTCATTTTGGAAGGTAATGAAGTGCTTTATTATCATTCAAATTGGACGTGTTATGCCTTTCTTCAGAGCAAAAAATTGGCTTTATCGTACATTTTTAAAAATGGATATAGGTGAAAAAACTTCTTTTGCACTAATGGTGATGCCAGATACGATGTTTCCAGAACGAATTTCAGTTGGTGCAAATACTGTGATTGGCTTTAATACAACAATTTTAGCGCATGAGTATTTAATCGAAGAATATCGCTTAGGTGATGTGAAAATTGGCAGCCATGTAATGATTGGCGCGAATTCTACTATATTACCGGGGGTTGAAATTGGGGACGGAGCAATTGTCTCAGCAGCAACACTTGTGCATCGTGACGTACCTGCGGGCGCAATGGCGGGCGGAAATCCGATGCGAATTATTTATACAGCAGAACAAATGGAAGAACGTCGAAAAAACGATCAACCAGTTTGGCAAAATGAACAAGCTTAGAGGGGATTCTCCCTCTAAGCTTTTTTTTGAAATATGGCGACAGTTTTGTTATGGCAGATTCTGAAGTGATCGGCGATGAAAAATTTTATTTTTATCATTTGTTTTTAGATAGACAACAATAATTCGATGGTTTTCAAAAACTCAAACAAGATGGTTTTATAACGGATTCATTGGATTTTATGAATAGCTATCAGCCGATTGAAATTTTTGAAGATGGTCGGATATATGTAATTCATTCAAAATTATTTAATGTTTAGGTTATTATAGTATAATTAGGTAAAATATGTAACAGGATGTGATATATATGAATAAAAAATTAAGTGTATTATTTCTCTTATTAGGATTAGTCTTCGTGAGTTTTTTATTTTCAATAAATGCTCTTGCTATCAAAAACGATACGAGTTACAAAGATGAACAAATTATATCTGAGTCAGATTCTTTAGACGAGGCATATTTAACGTATGCTACCGAGGACGATATCAGTTACAAAGATGGACAAATTATATCTGAGTCAGATTCTTTAGACGAGGCATATTTAACGTATGCTACTGAAGACGATATATCTGTACTGAGGGACAATACTGATAACTCGGTCAATCCCTTGGCAGATGAACTTATTAAACCTAAAACGATTACCGTATTTTATGTAAATTACGCCAGTATACCAGAGTTCTATTCTTACTCAGAATTTACTGGAGGATATTGGTTTAGAGGTATTCTGCTATTAACTCAAGTCGTGAAGGTTTCAAATGGTTGGAATGCTACGTTCAGTGGCAGATTATCTGCTTTTACTGATTGAAATGTTGAAGAAAAATTTAGTTCAAGCTCACCTATACCGATTCAGTTTGTTGATTCTTAAAAATTTGAACCGTTACTCGAAAAGAGAACGGTTCATTTTTATTTTGAGCTATTATTTTGTAATTGATCGAGGGGGAAGGCTGGCATTAGTCAACAGGTAAATGTCTGACCGAAACGAAGTGAAGGGAATTTAAGGAGTTGACTAATTTCACTACACCCCAACATTTGACGTAGATCCGTTTTTATAAGGTATAATTTAAAAATATTATTCAGTTTATTATGAAGTTTCTTTCATTGTATTGACTACTGGGAAATGTAGGGGTAAAATATTTTAATATATCAGTTCTCTAATACTCTAGTGTACGAAAGTGAAATGAGGGTAAAATCGATGTCAACCATTCAAATCTTTGAAAAGCCACTGGGCATGCGTGATACGTTTCCAAATACGTATGAACAACTTGAGCAAGTCCGCGCAAAAGGACGAAGCTTCCTACATAGTCGTGGCTATGAATTTATAAAAACGCCAACGCTTGAATATTACGATACTGTCGGCAAAGCATCTGCCATTGCAGATCATTCATTATTTAAATTAGTGGATTCGCAAGGTAATACATTGGTGTTGCGTCCAGATATGACAACGCCAATTGCGCGTGTTGTTACCTCTAAAATGCTAAAGGAAAAAATTCCACAGCGTTTAGCGTATTTCGCAAACGTATTTCGTGCGCAGCAACAAGAAGGTGGACGTCCAGCAGAATTTGATCAAATGGGTGTCGAGCTTATAGGGGATTCTTCAGTGTATGCAGATGCAGAAGTAATCCTAACTGCCATTGAGCTCGTGCAAGCATATGGTATTGAATCTTTCAAAATTACAGTAGGCCATGCTGGCGTTCTAAGCACGATTTTAACGGATTATACAGAAAGTGAAGAGCAAGCACGTAAGCTAAATACACTACTTGTACAACGTAATTACGTGGGCTTTGAAGAGGCGGTACAGACGTTTGATTTACCGAAAACAAAAACAGACGCATTGCTAGCCTTTATCGAGGAAGCATTGAGTTTTACTTCTATAGAACATATTGAAAAATTTATGCGTAAAAATGACGCATTAGATTATATGCAAAAGCTATGGCACATTTTATCTCAGGCTGGCTACGAGGAATATATGGCAATTGATTTTACATTATCGAGTCATATGAGTTACTACACGGGCATGTTATTTGAAGTGTTTGCCGCGGGCAGTGGTTTCCCATTAGGAAATGGTGGTCGCTATGACGGACTGCTAGAACATTTCGGCACGAATGTTGGTGCAACGGGCTTTGGCCTACGTGTGGATCGCCTTTTAGAAGTCATGCCACGTCAGGAAATAGTTGTAGATAGTGTGCTTGTCTTATTTGCACCAGATCGCTTTTCAGATGCGCTAGCACAGGCACAATTTTTACGTGAGCAAAACAAGCAAGTAACACTTCAATCGACAGAAGGCTTGCAGGATGTTGAAGCATATAAAGCACATTTTTCAATCATCAATGAATTTGCAAGTAAGGAGGCGTAAGGCATGAAGGAATTAACAATCGCAATGCCTAAGGGCCGTATTTTTGAAGAAGCGTATGAAATGTTAATCCAAGCCGGCTTTAATTTACCGGAAGAGGTAGAGATGAGTCGCAAGCTAATGATTGAAATTCCAGAAGAGAAGATACGATTTATCTTAGCGAAGCCGATGGATGTGCCTGTATATGTCGAGCATGGTGTAGCGGATATTGGCATTGCGGGTAAGGATGTTCTATTGGAACAGCGACGCACTGTCCATGAATTACTCGACTTAAAAATCAGCGAATGCTATATTGCTTCGGCTGGCTTACCGAACACAATTATGAATGATATTGCACCACGTATCGCCACGAAATATCCGAATATAGCAATGAAATATTATAAAGGGATAGGCGAACAGGTTGAGATTATCGAGCTTAATGGATCAATTGAGTTGGCTCCTATGATTGGCTTAGCAGATCGCATTGTTGATATTGTTTCAACGGGACGTACATTAAAGGAAAATGGCTTAGTGGAGTACGAGCACATTGCACAAGTATCATCCCGCTTAATCGCCAATCCTGTAAGTTACCGTATGAAGAGTGAGCGTATTCAGGATTTAGTGAAACGCCTAAAAAACTGTGTTGATTAAGAAAGAAGGATGACCATGAATATTACCACACTTACAAGCGATATCTCATTAAAGCGCCAACTAGAAGGCGGCAACGAAGATCAGTTAAAAACGGTGCGCCAAGTACTTGCAGATGTACGCGAACGTGGGGATGAGGCAATCCGTATGTACAGTGAGAAATGGGACGGCTTTGCGCCAGCTGATTTCCGTGTAACAGCAGAGGAAATGGCTGCGGCTGTTGAGGGCTTTGATGCACAGTTACTAGCAGACTTGCAGGAGGCTGCCGCAAATATTCGTTATTATCATGAAGCACAAAAGCGTGACGGCTATCAGCTTTCTTTAACGGACGGCTCTTGGCTAGGGCAGCGTATTATCCCACTTGATGCAGTAGGACTTTATGTGCCAGGTGGTTCGGCAGCATATCCGTCATCAGTACTCATGAATGTCATTCCTGCGCAGGTTGCAGGAGTTGGGCGTATCGTCATTACATCACCAGCTGGTCGTGATGGACGTTTACCTGATGCGGTACTTGTAGCAGCACATATTTTAGGGGTAGAAGAAGTGTATAAAGTCGGCGGCGCACAGGCAATTGCTGCCCTAGCTTACGGCACAGAAACGATTTCACCCGTCGATAAAATTACAGGGCCAGGCAATATTTTTGTGGCACTTGCGAAGCGCGAAGTATTTGGCGAGGTCGCTATCGATATGATTGCAGGACCATCTGAAATTTGCGTCTTAGCAGATGAAACAGCTTATGCTGACGAAGTAGCGGCAGATTTATTGTCGCAAGCTGAGCACGATACATTGGCATGTGCGGTGTTAATTACGACGAGTACGTCACTAGCAGAAGCAGTGGCGAAAGAAGTTGAAAAGCAATTGTTAACGTTGCCGCGTGAAGAAATTGCGCGTAAAGCAATCGAAGACTTCGGTGCGATTTATATCGCGAACACACTTGATGAAGCGATTGCTGCAGTAAATTCATTGGCTCCAGAGCATTTAGAAATTATGACGGTGAATGCCCTTGAAGTATCGGAGCAAATTACGCATGCAGGTGCGATTTTCATAGGACGTTATAGCTCGGAACCTGTCGGCGATTATTTTGCAGGCACGAATCACGTATTACCCACAAATAGCACGGCCCGCTTTGCAAGTGGATTAAATGTAGATGATTTTATTAAGCGCACAAGCGTTGTTTATTATAGCAAACAGACATGGCAGCAAAATGAGCCGAAAATTGCACGATTAGCACGTCTTGAAGGCTTAGAGGGCCATGCACGCGCAGTCGAATCACGGAAATGGGACAAGGGAGAGGTTTAACATGACAGAACGCTTTGCAAAAATCGAGAGAAACACGAATGAGACTAAAATCGAAGTAGCGCTCAACCTAGATGGGACAGGGAAAGCTGAAATCAAAACAGGTGTCGGCTTTATGGACCATATGCTCGACCTTTTCATCAAACACGGACTTTTCGACGGGAAAATTATTGCAAATGGCGATAATTGGATTGATGATCACCATACGACAGAAGATATCGGCATTGTGCTAGGGCAAGCTTTCCGTCAAGCACTAGGTGATAAAAAAGGAATTAAGCGTTACGGAAATGCTTACGTACCAATGGATGAATCATTAGCACAGGTAGTCGTAGATTTATCGGATCGTCCGGCCTTTGTGTATCGTGTAGAGCCGAAGTTAAATGAAAAAGTGGGCACCTTTGATACAGAGCTTGTCTATGAATTTTTCTGGAAGTTTGCTCTAGAAGCACGCATTAATTTACATATTATCGTGCCATATGGCGCCAATACACACCATATTATCGAGGCGATGTTTAAAGCAGTTGCACGTGCATTAGATGCAGCGATTCAAATTGACCCACGCGTTCAAGGGGTGCCGTCGACGAAGGGACTGTTAGGCTAGTGAAAATTGGGGTCATTGATTATGGAATGGGCAATTTATTTAGTGTGGAGCAGGCATTAAAACGATTACAGGCGGATGTCATTGTAACGAGTGATAAAGCGCAGCTCGCGGCAGTTGATGCGTATGTTTTACCGGGTGTAGGTGCATTTCCAGATGCAATGAAACGTTTAGAAGAGTCGGGGCTCATTGATTTTATTAAGAACACGAAGAAGCCGCTACTTGGAATTTGCTTAGGCATGCAGCTTATGTTTGAAGCCAGTGATGAAGTTACAGCAACTGCGGGATTGGGTATTTTCACAGGTAACATTAAGCGCTTTAAAGGTGTGTCGCGTATTCCACATATGGGATGGAATGAACTTGAAATCAAACAAGTGCCAACTTGGCTTGAGGGGAAAGAATTACCGGCTGATCAGCATGTGTATTTCGTGCATTCATTTTATGCATCGTCTATGGACACGCAGCAACTAGTGGCCTTTGCGGACTATGAGGGCGTGCAAGTACCTGGCATTGTAGCGAAGGCGAATTTTACAGGTATGCAATTCCATCCAGAAAAATCAGGACAATTCGGTGTGTTTTTACTACGAGAATGGTTAAAGGGAGTGGCGCAATCGTGCTAACAAAACGAATTATTCCATGCTTAGATGTCAAAGAAGGCCGCGTTGTAAAAGGCATTCAATTTATCGGGTTGCGTGATGCTGGGGATCCTGTTGAAATGGCGAAGTTTTATGATGAACAAGGTGCCGATGAATTAGTGTTCCTTGATATTTCAGCTTCGCATGAAGGACGTGAAACGATGGTCGATGTCGTGCGCCAAACCGCCGCAAGTTTAGCCATCCCATTCACAGTGGGTGGAGGAATTCGAACGCTTGAAGATATGACACGAATTTTACGCGCAGGTGCAGATAAAGTTTCTGTGAATACTTCAGCGTTAGAACGACCTGAACTCATTAAAGAGGGCTCAGATTATTTTGGCGCCCAGTGTATCGTTTGCGCCATTGATGCGCGCTACTCTGAGGAAGATGGCACGTGGATGGTTTACACGCATGGCGGTCGAAAGAAAACAACATGGCAGGCAGTTGAATGGGCAAAGGAAGCCGTGCGTTTAGGTGCAGGCGAGATTTTATTGACTTCAATGAATCAAGACGGAGAAAAATCAGGTTTTGACCAAGCCTTAACAAAAGCAGTGCGCGATGCTGTCACAGTACCTGTTATTGCCAGTGGCGGTGCGGGTAACGCAGAGCATTTTCGAGAAATACTACAAGATGTAAACACAGATGCAGCACTTGCGGCGAGCATTTTCCACTATAAAGAGACGAGTGTAGCAGAAGTTAAAAGCTACCTTAAAGAAAAAGGGGTTCGTGTTCGATGAATGTAAAATTTGATGCACAAGGTTTAATAACAGCGGTTGTTCAAAATGCTCAATCAAAAGAAGTATTAACTGTTGCCTATATGAATGAAGAATCACTAGCCAAAACGATTGAGACGGGTGAAACTTGGTTTTACTCTCGCTCGCGTGCAGAGCTTTGGCATAAAGGTGCAACAAGCGGTAACACGCAAAAAGTTATTTCGATTAAGGCCGATTGCGACGGCGATGCACTTGTTGTAGAAGTAGTGCCAGCTGGTCCAGCCTGTCATAATGGCACTACTTCTTGCTTTACTGAAACGCTAGTCGAACATGAGCGTCCAGGCTCGGTAGGGATTTTACCGGAATTAGTAAACGTCATTCGTCAGCGTGAAATTGACATGCCAGAAGGTGCATACACAACGTACTTATTTGATAAAGGCATCGATAAAATTTGTAAAAAAGTAGGCGAGGAAGCAACGGAGGTTGTTATCGGCGCGAAAAATCGTGATTCAGAAGAAGTGAAATGGGAATCCGCGGATTTAATGTATCACTTACTTGTGCTATTACAGGAGCAAAAAGTAGATGTTTACGAAGTACTAGATGTGCTGCAAAAGCGTCATGAAGGAAAAAAATAAACAAGGCTTGCTTGTAAGTATAATGCTTATGAGCAAGCTTTTTTTGTAGCTCTATACTATTTATTAGAGTATCCACTTAATTTTGAGCAGAAAAAAGGCACAAAATCACGCTTGTTTATATACTTGAATTATCTAAAAACCAGTATATGAAAGGTGATTTGCGCTGATGAATAATAATATGATAATTCAAGTATTAAAAGATGTCATCATAGGATTATATTGACCCAGTAATGGAAAAGTTGAAATCTTGAATAGTTATGTATTTGGCTATTCGAATGGATTTATAGAAGGAATTAATAATACTTCAAAGGTGATTAAAAGGAATGCATATGGATTTAGAAAACATAAGCATTTTAAAGTAAAGATTTAATTAAGCAGAGTATATAAAACTTGCAGGAATCACCTTTGATAGTGCTCGTTGATTGGAGCGGAGGGGGCCCGCGACTTCCAGGGGATTAGCACGTGCGGAAAATCCTCTAATTGCCTGCCACCGAAAAGGCAGGGAATTAGATAGTTGGAGCCGTGCCCCCAGAAACGCGTCGGGCCCACGGAGCTCCAATCAACGCCTTTCGTTAGAAAGGGTGTACTGAAATTAATGACTAATTTCAGGTACACCTCAACATTTGACGTAGAACCAAATTTTTTTAATACATCTATATGCGAGTTACTAGAACATGCCGAGCCTCTAATAATTCATAGTAAAATGGATCTTGGCCAATTACGTAAACGCGATCACAATACATTTCAATTTCATTCATATCATGCGAGGTGTAAATAATCGTTTTACGCTGTTCCTTTGCAAGCTTGACTAAATAACGACCAATCTCCTCTTTT
>JAZLIT010000196.1:0-2111 GCA_045617525.1 Solibacillus sp.
AAAACCGTAAATTCAGTACAGAACTGATTTACGGTTTTCATGTATTATTTTAGTTTTAAGCGATCGGCTAAAAAGTGGCCGATGCCGTCATCATTATTTCCAAGTGTAATTTCATTGGCAATCGATTTTAGATCATTAATACCATTACCCATCGCTACACCAATCCCTGCATAATCAATCATTTCCAAATCATTATCCTCATCGCCAAATGCAATAATGCGATCTTTTGGAATGCCCATTTGCTTAGCAATATAATCAATACCAACCGCTTTATTTAAGCCTTTACGAACAATTTCTACTACGCTAAATGGCGCGCCCCAACGGCGATGTTCGATTAATTCTGCATGAACATCATGCAAATGAGCACGAATTAATGATACATTTTCCTCAGCCGCTTGAATTAGTAGGCTTGTTGGATTATCGGGCAGTGTTTCCATTAAATTACCTGCAACAATCAGTGGATCGCCTGAGCCTAAAATTTTCATTAATGAACGATCATCATTGTGAAGGTAAACATCGTCTTTTATTTCAGCAATTAAGTTTTCATATTCATATTTATGAACAGAATGAACAACATCATTCACAACGTCCATATTGATTGGTGTATGGACATGATTCCATTCAGGTACAAGTGGGTGATGTATAAATGCCCCATTAAAGTTAACAATTGGAGTCGTTAAATGTAATTCCTTGTAATAAAGCTGACTAGCGCGGAATGGGCGACCAGTAGCGATCATCACTTGATGTCCAGCTTCCTTAGCTTTAAATAATGTTTCTTTTGTATATGTCGAAATTTGTTGGTTACTTGTTAAAAGTGTACCATCTAAATCGAGTACAATTAAGTGTTGTTTCATGTATGTTGCTCCTTTCGCTCTCATCAATTTTACCTTTATATACTAGACTTCGTCAAAGTTTTGTCAGACTCCCAATTTTTTGTTAATCTAAAGAAAGAATTAATTTAGGAGGAAAAAAAGATGCTTGTTTCAGAAGAAATGTGGGGAGAGATTCCCTTATTACATGTACATAATAGTGTGATGGATGCAAAAACGCCAACTGTTCTGTTTTTACACGGCCATATGAGTGCAAAGGAACATAATTTACATTATGCTTTCCAACTAGTTAAAAAAGGGATTCGTGTATTATTGCCCG
The DNA here is from genome assembly GCA_045617525.1 of Solibacillus sp. Lineage (GTDB taxonomy): Bacteria > Bacillota > Bacilli > Bacillales_A > Planococcaceae > JAZLIT01. Next base: position 1,150 of record JAZLIT010000196.1, read on the forward strand.
ATGCACTATATCATGGGAGCCGATCAAAAAATTTAAGTGAACTCGAAATGAACACGAAATTTTGGGATATCGTGCTGTCGAATATTAAAGAAGTCGGTCAGTTGTACGAAGAAGGGAAAATGCGTCAAATTTTTGGTGGCGCTAAAATGGGTCTGGCTGGGACATCAATGGGTGCTATTGCAACCTCGGCTTGTTTAACGCAATATAGCTGGATCGACAGTGCTGCGATTTGTATGGGCGTTACGAGTGTGACAAAACTTGCAGAGCATCAATTAAATACAATTCGAATTAATGGGAAGCCACTTGAGTTTTCTGTTGAACAGCGCGAGGCGACATATAATTTGTTAAGTCCATTTAATTTGGAAGCGAAACGTGAAATATTTGATGAGAAGCCGATTATTTTTTGGCATGGACAAAGAGATGGAATTATCCCATTTTCATTATCTCATATGTACTATGAGCAAAATTTAAAAAATTCGCGCGCTGAATATATAGCTGAAAAGAATGCAGCACATGCGGTATCGCGTAGTGGGATTTTGCAAGTGACTGAATTTTTAGCTCAACATTTGTCAGAGTGAGTAATTATCTGATATGATAGCTTTTAATGAAGTGGTTGAAAGGAGTTTTTAATATGGCAATCGATCAAGATATGAAAGACAGCATGTTAGGAGCCTTAGAAAACGTAATTGACCCTGAATTAGGGATTGATATCGTAAACTTAGGTTTAGTATATGATGTAGATTTAAATGAAGAGGGATTAGCGACTGTTACAATGACGTTAACATCTATGGGCTGCCCACTAGGACCAGTAATTGTGGATCAGGTGAAAACAGCACTTAGCGAATTACCAGAAGTTAAAGAAACGAACGTTGATATTGTTTGGCAACCAGCATGGTCAAAAGACAATATGTCTCGTTATGCGAAAATGGCATTAGGCGTACGTTAATGAATAAAGGGTGAGC
>JAZLIT010000197.1:0-14550 GCA_045617525.1 Solibacillus sp.
GCGAACGCACAAACAACTTAACAATCAACCACTGATGCCGGGAATCTCACATGAACAATGCGAATTCATGGCATTTTTTCTAGAATAATAGTCACCAAGCGCAAAATAGAACGGCAAAACTTAAAGATTCACTTCCACAAACAAGATTAAGCGTAAAAAATAGGGAATACGAGACGCAAAGGGGGCATAAACTATGAATTCCAAAGTAAAGGTATATAAACCACAACATCCAATAAGATTTGTGACAGCATCGAGCCTTTTTGATGGCCATGATGCATCAATCAATATTATGAGACGAATTCTTCAAGCAAGTGGGGCAGAAGTGATTCACCTTGGACATAATCGATCTGTGGAAGAAGTAGTCAACGCGGCTATTCAAGAAGACGCGCAGGGCATCGCGATATCTAGTTATCAAGGTGGTCATATGGAATATTTCAAATACATGCATGACTTACTGAATGAAAAAGGTGCACCACATATTAAAATTTACGGTGGCGGCGGCGGCGTTATTTTACCGAAAGAAATCGAGGAGCTTCACGCATATGGCATTGCGGGACTCTTTTCGCCTGAAGACGGACGTAAATTAGGATTACAAGGCATGATAAACGTTAAATTAGAAGGTGCGGATTTCTCGACAATTAAAGCGCATTATGATGATATTCAGAAGCTCAGCTATAAGTATCCAGAATCTGTGGCAAATATCATTACTGCAGCTGAAAATGGGGCAGAGGCAGTGCAAAACTTATTAACACAAGTACGTAAAAAAAACGTTAGCACACCTGTAATCGGTATAACGGGAACAGGTGGCGCAGGGAAGTCTTCGTTAACAGATGAACTTATTCGACGTTTTTTACATGAGTTTCCGGAGAAGCGCATTGCGATAATTTCCGTAGATCCAACAAAGCAAAAAACAGGCGGCGCATTACTCGGCGATCGAATTCGTATGAACGCTATTTTCAACGATCGCGTATTTATGCGAAGTCTTGCAACGCGCGGCTCACATACGGAGCTTTCGGCATCAATTGGAGAAGTGTTGGATGTCGTGAAGGCGGCAGGTTACGACCTAATTGTTGTTGAAACTAGTGGTATTGGGCAAGGCGACGCTGAAATCACAAAGTATACGGACCTTTCGATGTACGTTATGACGAGCGAATTTGGTGCGCCAACACAGCTTGAAAAAATCGATATGATTGACTATGCAGACTTAATTGCAATTAATAAATTCGAGCGCAAAGGCAGTGAAGATGCGTTACGCCAAGTTCAAAAGCAATATCAGCGCTCACGCGAATTATGGAACGAGGCACTCGATTCGATGCCGGTTTACGGAACAATAGCAAGCCAATTTAACGACAAGGGCACAAATACATTGTTCGCTGCATTAATTCATTGCATCAATGAAAAGCTGGACCTCAATTGGCAAACACATTATGAACAATTGGCAAAAGCGCAAAAGCAGGATGTCATTATCCCGACGGACCGCCGCTACTACTTACGCGAAATCTCAGAAACGGTGCGCAATTATCACCTACAAGCAAAGCAACAAGCAGAACTTGCGACAAAGCTTTACCAGCTAGAAGGCACCAAAGCGATGTTGCAGCAAAGTGATTCAACGGAAGACGCTTTGTTTGAATCTATAAACTCCCTGCAAATTGGCGTCCAACAACAGCTTTCTGCACAATCAACAATGATTTTACAAAACTGGAAGGCGCTAAAAGAAACGTATGCGGGTGAGGAACATATCACGAAAGTACGTGATAAAGAAATACGTACGATTCTAACGACGACAACACTTGCAGGCACGAAAATCCCAAAAGTAGCATTGCCAAATTTCAAGGATTATGGCGAAATCCTACGCTGGGTTTATGCGGAAAATGTGCCAGGAGAATTCCCCTATACAGCAGGTGTTTTCCCGTTCAAACGCGAGGGTGAGGATCCGAAGCGTCAATTTGCAGGAGAAGGGACACCTAATCGCACGAATCGTCGCTTTCATTATTTATCAAAGGACGACGACGCAAAGCGCTTATCTACAGCGTTTGATTCAGTAACGCTTTATGGTGAAGATCCGGACATACGCCCAGATATTTACGGTAAAGTAGGTGAATCTGGAGTTAGTATTTGTACGTTAGATGATATGAAGAAGCTATATGCGGGCTTTGACTTATGTGCGCCATCGACCTCGGTTTCGATGACAATCAATGGCCCGGCACCGATTATTTTAGCAATGTTTATGAACACAGCAATCGATCAGCAAGTGCACAAGCGTGAAATTGAACTTGGCCGTACGTTAACATTACAAGAATTTGGGGAAACTAAAATGGCAACGCTACAGGTCGTTCGCGGTACGGTGCAAGCAGATATTTTAAAAGAGGATCAAGGGCAAAATACGTGCATCTTCTCGACCGAATTTGCGCTACGCATGATGGGTGATATTCAGCAATATTTCATTGATCAGCAAGTTCGTAATTATTATTCGGTTTCCATTTCTGGGTATCACATTGCGGAGGCTGGGGCGAATCCAATTTCACAGCTTGCCTTCACGCTCGCAAATGGTTTTACTTATGTTGAATATTACTTAAGTCGTGGCATGGATATTAATAGGTTTGCGCAAAACTTGTCGTTCTTCTTTTCAAACGGGCTTGACGCTGAATATACGGTGATTGGGCGTGTTGCACGTCGAATTTGGGCAGTAGTTATGCGCGATAAATATGGTGCAAACGACCGCGCGCAAAAGCTCAAGTATCATATTCAAACATCAGGTCGCAGCCTCCATGCACAGGAAATTGATTTCAACGATATTCGTACAACACTACAAGCATTAATGGCGTTGCATGATAACTGTAATTCATTGCACACAAATGCTTACGACGAAGCCATTACTACGCCTACAGAGGAATCTGTTCGCCGTGCTATGGCAATCCAAATGATCATTACAAAAGAGCATGGTCTCACGAAAAATGAAAATCCTTTGCAAGGCTCATTTATTGTAGAGCAGCTAACGGATTTAGTGGAGCAGGCAGTACTCAATGAATTTGATCGAATTAATGATCGGGGTGGGGTACTTGGCGCGATGGAAACACAGTACCAACGTGGTAAAATACAAGAAGAATCCATGTACTATGAACATCTGAAACATAGTGGAGAATTGCCGATTATTGGAGTCAATACGTATTTGAATCCAAATCCACCTTCACAGCAAGAGATTAATAATATGGAAATTGCGCGTGCATCAAAACAAGAAAAGGACGAACAAATCACGAATTTACGTACCTTCCAACAGCAACATGAGGCACTTATTGAAGTAGCGCTTCGGGAGTTGAAACAAGTGGCAATACAAGGAGGCAATATTTTCGAACAGCTCCTAGAAACGGTTAAAGTAGCAAGCTTAGGGCAAATTACCAATGCATTATATGAGGTTGGTGGGCAGTACCGTAGAAATATGTAAATTATTGATCAGATTTAATTCGCGAAAACGAGCTTAATTTATAGCAAATATAGCAAATGTTTGACAATAAAAAACAACAAAAGAAACTGAAATTCGATATACTTAAAAGTACGAGTAAAAGAGTAGAGGGGGACGTCACGAATGCAAGAGTATTTTCATTATTTTATTATACTAGGATTGTTAGTCGTGACGTTCTTTGTATATAATTTACAATTAGCCTCAATCCCGTTATTAGTTTTGTCCTTCTTTTTATTTTATTTAGGCTATAAAGAAGCAACAAAAGTAAAAAACAAGAAATGAAACTAGCATAGTTGCAGTATGTTTGTATATAATGGGTTAATGGGTATTATGCTTATGATATGTAATGTATTAAGGAAAGGACGTGCACGATTTTGAACTTTCGTGAAATGACGCAGGAACAACTAAGAGAAGAGTCGTTAATCGACTTAGCATACGCAATTTTAGAAGATCGTAAAGCAGCAATCGGATTCAATGAATTGCTTGCTGAAATTACATCTTATAATGGAATGACTAAAGGGGAATTGAAATCTAGACTTGTTCAATTCTATACAGACCTAAACGTAGAAGGCCGTTTCCTATTAAACCATGAAAATGGTTGGGGTTTACGCGAATGGTATAAAGTTGAAACGATCGAAGAAGAAACTGCTCCAACAGTTAAAATCCGCAAAAAGAAAAAAGCAGTTTCAGATGATGAAGATGAAGATCTAATTGAGTTAGACGAAGAGGATGTAGTATTCGAGGAAGATTTCGATGAGTTCACTGAGGACGATGTTGAAGAGGATCTTGAATTCGTGGCAGAAGAAATCGAAGAATTAGATGTAGAAATCGTTGAAGTAGAGATCGAAGAAGAAGATGAATTCGAGATCGAAGAAGAAGAAGAACTAGAAGAAGGCCGCTAATAAGCTAGGTAGAATCAATTTAGTTGATTCTACCCCTTTTTATTTAGTAGGCAAAATTCACGTGATTGATTGTGGAACAAAAATCTTGACTTCTTTTAGCGAACAATATAGACTCTTACTTGGGCTCCTTTTAAACGGAGATTGACCGTATATAACATACGCTCCCCCTGCAAACATATGCAGGTGGGGCGTTTTTTTATTTTTCCCAATGCTTTCAAGAAGGCAAGATTTTATTATTAACACGCTTTGACGGCAAACGTTTGAGCTTTTCTTATTTTAAGGAGGAATTTACATGACAAAGTATATTTTCGTAACAGGTGGCGTAGTTTCTTCACTTGGAAAAGGGATTGTAGCAGCATCATTAGGTCGCTTACTAAAAAACCGTGGGCTACAAGTTACAATTCAAAAGTTTGATCCGTATTTAAATATCGATCCAGGCACAATGAGCCCTTACCAGCATGGTGAAGTATTCGTTACAGATGATGGCGCAGAGGCTGACTTAGACTTAGGTCACTACGAGCGCTTCATCGATATCAACCTTGGCAAGCACTCAACAGTTACAGCTGGTCGTGTATACCAAGCTGTATTAAATAAAGAGCGCCGCGGTGACTATAATGGTGGAACAGTTCAAGTAATTCCCCACATCACAAATGAAATTAAAGACCGCATTCAACGTGCAGGTCGCGAAACTTCTGCTGACGTAGTAATTACAGAAGTAGGTGGAACAGTTGGTGATTTCGAATCACTAGCATTCCTAGAAGCAATTCGTCAAATGCGCACAAACCTAGGCAATGAAAATGTAATGTACATCCACTGTACTTTAATGCCATATATTAAAGCTGCAGGTGAAATGAAGACAAAACCAACACAACACTCAGTAAAAGAGCTTCGTTCACTTGGTATCCAACCAAACATCATCGTTTTACGTACAGAGCAACCAGTTCCTCAAGAAATGAAGGAAAAAATCGGTCTATTCTGTGATGTGAAAACGGAGGAAATTATCGAATCTCGCGACGTTGAGCATTTATATGAAGTACCACTTAATTTACATGCACAAGGCTTTGACGACATCGTTCTTAAGCACTTCGGCATCAAGGCACCTGCTGCTGATATGACGGAATGGAAAGAGCTTGTAGAAAAAGTTAAAAACCTTAAAAATAAAACACGTATCGCAATCGTAGGTAAATATGTTGAGCTTCAAGATGCATACATTTCAGTAGTAGAAGCCCTAAAGCATGCTGGTTACGTTTACGATTCAGAAATCGACTTCGAATGGGTTAATGCAGAAGAAGTAACAACTGAAAACGTAGCAGAGATGTTAGGTTCAGTAGACGGAATTCTTGTACCAGGTGGCTTTGGTGATCGTGGGGTTGAAGGGAAAATCCTTGCAACACAATTCGCGCGTGAACAAGACGTACCGTTCTTTGGTATTTGCTTAGGAATGCAGCTTGCTACAGTTGAGTTCGCACGTAATGTAATGGGCTTACAAGGCGCACATTCTACAGAACTTGATAAAGACACGAAATACCCAATCATTGATTTCTTACCAGATCAATCAGAAGAAATCGATTTAGGTGGAACATTACGCTTAGGCTTATATCCATGTAAATTAAAAAATGGCTCTCGTGCTATGGAAGCATATAACGGCGAAGAGTTAGTGTACGAGCGTCACCGTCACCGTTACGAGTTCAACAATGAATTCCGTGAAGCGATGGAAGCAGCAGGCCTAGTATTCTCAGGTACATCTCCTGACAATAAACTTGTTGAAATTATTGAATTACCAGAGAAAAAATTCTTCGTGGCAGGCCAATTCCACCCAGAACTAATTTCTCGTCCACAACGTCCACAACCTCTATTCAAAGAGTTCGTAGGCGCAGCATTTAACAACCGTAAATAATAGTTCAAAAAACCGCGTGCAACCTATTGCACGCGGTTTTTTTGTTTTCCAACAGCATGATTTGAGAACGCACAAACAGCACCCGTGAACGCATAAAGATGAGTAATGAACGCACAAAAATACGACGAACGCACAAACATGCGTGGCGAACGCACAAACACGACCCGCGAACGCACAAACATGGGTGGCGAACGCACAAACAGCACCCGTGAACGCACAAACATGAGTAGTGAACGCACAAAAATACGGCGAACGCACAAAGATGAGTGTTGAACGCACAAACAGCACCCGCGAACGCACAAACATGAGCAGTGAACGCACAAAAATCTTTTATAAATAATAAACTAACTAAAATCTAGTGAACTTTAGATTAAAAGAGGGGGGAGATAGTTGAATGCGCAGCAATGGGTGTTGAGGGGGATGTTGAAGTTGCACTGCGTCCATAGTAGCTGAAGGAACGCACAAACATGACCCGCGAACGCACAAACATGCGTGCTGAACGCACAAAAATACGGCGAACGCACAAACAGCACCCGCGAACGCACAAACAGCACCCGCGAACGCACAAACACGATCCGCGAACGCACAAACAGCACCCGCGAACGCACAAAAAAGGCATATTGATGCAATCAACATGCCTAAATGCATAAAGTTACTTAAATTGCGCGGCAAAATTGGATTAAAAGCTAAAAAAGTGCCCGCGAGAGTATCTATTTGAGTAAATTTGGGAAACGTAAGACAAGTAAATTCGAACGTGATTATGCAAACGGACTAGCGTGACCTTCTGTAGGCATAACTTCATCAAAGTCACTCTCTTCTTCAATCATTTCATCATACTCCATCTTCAATGCTTCATATACATAAAGCGCAGCCATTAAATGTGGGAATACAATACGCTCGCCAAGCTTCTCGGCATGTGGCAAAATCCCACCTCGTATTCTCAAACTCATATATGTAGTAGCCAACTCACTTAATTCATTATCCGCTCCTGCAACCTCACTTGCCACTGCAGAAAAGGGCACAAAATTCGCACTTAATTTACGTGCTAAAGTTAGAGCCTCTATATCATTGCAACTACGCGTAAAAAGGATGATGCGATCTGTCGAGTTTAATATGATATGAGGCGCCCAAAGCGAAGCCTTTTTAAATGGGTCCGCACCATCAAGTGCATTGATTGCTACACCTGCAAGTTCGCCGAAAGCTGCGAAATAAACGATTCCCTCACCGATACCTGCTTGGGCGAGTAAACGTGCAGTGTCGCCTATTGATTCTTCTGCGCTTTTTTCAATTCTTTGTAACAAGCCTGTTAATTGTGTTGTTAAAATTTTAGACATCATTTCACCTCTCTTATAGTATAAATTTCAACTAATAATAAATCAAAACATGGATTTGTATCCAGAAAAAAACTATACTATTAAAAACTAGTATTTTGGAGGATGTAAGTAGTGGGGCATATTTTAATCGTAGATGATCAAGTAGGCATTCGGCTTTTGTTAAATGAAGTATTTCAAAAAGAAGGATATACTACTTACATCGCAGCAAATGGTATTAGTGCACTTCAACTTTTTGAAGAAAATGAAATAGACTGTATTTTATTAGATATAAAAATGCCGGGCATGGATGGTATTGAAATTTTAAAAAGAATACGTGAGGTAGATTTAGAAATCCCTGTTTTTATGATGACTGCTTATGGGGAACAAGATTTAATGGAAGTTGCTACTAGCTTAAACGTCCATAGTTTTTTCACAAAGCCATTTAATATTTTTCATGTACGCGATACGATAAATAAGTTGTTAAAAGGCTAATTCTTATAAATAATTCTTGAAATGATAGGGAATTAATAATGTATGTTGTTTTTTAGATAAATATGGCTCTTTCGTTCACCAGACAGTAGCGATTGTATGTGTATTTTGATATGATAGAAACGAATGTTTTCATTAAAAAATTTTTATTTTATATCCTGGGAGGATGTTAATAATGGCTTTAGTTTCAATGAAAGAAATGTTAATTACAGCGAAAAAAGAAGGCTACGCGGTAGGCCAATTTAATATTAATAACTTAGAGTGGACACAAGCCATTTTATTAGCAGCACAAGAAGAAAATTCACCAGTAATTCTAGGTGTATCTGAAGGCGCTGCAAAATACATGGGTACATTTGTAACAGTTGTACACATCGTAAAAGGTTTAATGGAGAGCTATAAAATAACTGTTCCAGTGGCAATTCACCTTGACCACGGTTCATCTTTTGAAAACTGTAAGAATGCAATTGATGCTGGTTTTACATCAGTAATGATCGACGCTTCACATCATTCATATGAAGAAAATGTAGCAATTACGAAGCAAGTTGTAGAATATGCACATGCTAAAGGCGTTTCAGTTGAAGCAGAGCTAGGTACTGTAGGTGGCGAGGAAGACGGCGTTATCGGCGGTATTATGTATGCAGATCCTGCAGAATGTAAAGCACTAGTTGAGGCAACAGGCATTGACTGTCTAGCTCCAGCATTAGGTTCAGTTCATGGACCATATAAAGGCGAGCCAAACTTAGGTTTTGCTGAAATGGAAGAAATTTCTAAATTAACAGATGTTCCATTAGTGTTACACGGTGGTACTGGTATTCCAACAAAAGATATTCAACGATCTATCTCTTTAGGAACTGCGAAAATCAATGTAAATACAGAAAATCAAATTTCAGCTACAAAAGCAATTCGTGAATTCCTTGATAATGACAAAGTAGCCTATGATCCACGTAAATTCTTGGGTCCTGCTCGTGAAGCAATTAAAGCAACTGTTATTGGCAAAATGCGTGAATTTGGTAGTGCTCAAAAAGCTTAATTTTTTAGAGTGTTTTAACTAACGACCTAAATTCCAGGAGAAGTGACGCTAATCGCAGATCTTCTCCTACTTTTAAATAGAGTAAAAAATATGGTGTCTAACCTTTAGAAGCACAGACATTTAATAAGTGGAGGAACTTAAAATGAAATTTTTTATCGATACAGCTAACTTTGAAGAAATTAAAGAAGCACATGCATGGGGCATCTTATCAGGTGTTACAACAAATCCATCTCTAGTAGCAAAAGAGTCAAACGTGAATTTCCACGATCGTTTACGTGAAATTGCTGAATTAGTGGAAGGCTCTGTAAGTGGGGAAGTTATTGCTTTAGATGCAGCAGGAATGATTAAAGAAGGCGAAGAACTTGCTGCGATTCATCCGAATATTACGGTGAAGTTGCCAATGACACCAGCTGGACTTGAAGCATGTAAGCATTTCTCTTCAAAAGGTATTAAAACGAACGTAACATTAATTTTCTCTGCAAATCAAGCGCTACTAGCAGCACGTGCAGGCGCTAGCTATGTTTCACCATTTTTAGGACGTTTAGATGATATCGGCCAAGACGGCGTTGAGCTAATACGTGAAATTGCTGAAATTTTTGCAATTCATGAAATTCCAACTGAAATCATTGCTGCATCAATTCGTCACCCACAACATATTACACAAGCTGCATTAGCAGGTGCCCATATTTCAACAACACCATTTAAAGTGTTGAAACAAATGTTCTTCCATCCATTAACGGAAAAAGGAATCGAAGGATTTTTAGCGGATTGGTCGAAGCGTGAAGGGAAATAATAAGGCTTGGTAATGAAAAATGGTTGCAGAGAATTTTCCAATTTAGAGGGAGTACGCAAAATGGATGTATATAAAATTAATGGACAACGACGATTAAAGGGCAAAATTAAAGTAAGTGGTGCAAAAAATAGTGCTGTAGCGTTAATTCCAGCATCGATATTAGCGGATTCTCCAGTAACTATTGGGGGAATTCCTGCAATTTCGGATGCATTTACATTAAAAGGGTTATTGGAAGAAATCGGTGGGGAAGTTACTTTTGAAAATGGGGAAATGGTCATTGATCCAAGTAAAATGAAGGCAATTCCTTTACCAAACGGCGATGTGAAAAAATTACGTGCTTCTTATTATTTAATGGGCGCAATGCTAGGTCGTTTTAAAGAAGCTGTAATTGGCTTGCCAGGTGGATGTTTCTTAGGACCTCGTCCAATTGATCAACATATTAAAGGCTTTGAAGCACTTGGTGCAAAGGTCACGAATGAACACGGTGCAATTTATTTGCGTGCAGATGAATTAATCGGTGCAAAAATTTTCTTAGACGTAGCAAGTGTAGGGGCAACAATTAATATTATGCTTGCTGCAGTACGTGCAAAAGGACGTACAGTTATTGAAAACGCAGCGAAAGAGCCTGAAATTATTGATGTCGCAACCCTATTAAATAATATGGGGGCGAATATTAAAGGCGCAGGAACGAGCGTTATTCGTATTGAAGGCGTTGATGAGTTACACGGCACGAAGCATACAATTATTCCTGACCGAATTGAGGCAGCGACATTTATGATTATGGCGGCTGCTTGTGGAGACGGTGTAGAAATAGATAATGTGATTCCGTTTCATCTAGAAGCGGTGACAGCGAAGTTGCGTGAAATGGGTGTGACCCTTGAGGAACGTGATGAAAGCATCTTTATTCCAAAGCAAGAAAACTTGCGAGGCGCAGATGTAAAGACGCTTGTTTACCCAGGTATTCCAACTGATATTCAGCAACCATTGACGGTACTGATGACACAGGCACAAGGCCCTTCGAAAGTTACGGATACTATTTACAATGCAAGATTTAAGCATATCGATGAATTACGTCGAATGAATGCTAACACGCGCGTAGAAGGTAATACGGCAATTATCCAAGGACCAGTGAAGTTAGATGGCGCGATTGTAACGGCATCGGATCTTCGCGCAGGAGCGGCACTCGTTTTAGCGGGTCTGCTTGCTGTAGGCGAAACAGAAATTCACGATATTTATCATATTGAGCGTGGCTATAGTTCGTTGATTGAAAAGCTTGTAATATTAGGAGCTGACATCCGTCGCGAAACAATAGTTGTAACAAAAGCAGAGTAATTACTATATAATCCTCTAAATATGTTACAATAAATGAGTATAAACCTTTAAATATGATGTTTTTATTGGCGATTATTAGAATTAATATAACCTATTTAGACGTACAGACGAGGGAAGTTTCGACAGCTGTCGATAACAGGAGGCAAATTAGAATGGAACGCAGTTTATCAATGGAAGTAGTCCGTGTTACAGAAGCAGCAGCAATTGCATCTGCTAAGTGGATGGGACTCGGTTTAAAAAATGAAGCAGATGACGCAGCAACAACTGCAATGCGTTATATGTTCGACACAATTCCGATGCATGCAACAGTAGTAATCGGTGAGGGTGAAATGGATGAGGCACCAATGCTTTATATCGGAGAAGAGCTAGGTCTTCGAAATGGTGGTCCTGAAGTTGACATTGCGGTGGATCCTTTAGAAGGCACAAATATCGTAGCAAAAGGCACAAACGGCGCGATGACGGTTTTAGCAATTGCAGACCGTGGTAATCTTTTAAATGCACCTGACATGTATATGGATAAAATTGCAGTTGGACCTGAAGCAGCTGGAAAAATCGATATTAACGCATCAGTAACATATAATTTATTAGCTGTAGCAAAAGCGAAAAATAAAGACATTGCTGACGTAGTAGCGACACTTTTAGACCGTCCTCGTCACCAAGCAATCGTTGATGAAATTCGCGAAGCTGGCGCACGTATTAAATTCATTCAAGATGGTGACGTAGGTGCTGCAATTAACACAGCATTCGACGAAACAGGTATTGATATTATGTTCGGTATGGGTGGCGCTCCTGAGGGCGTAATTTCTGCCGTTGCACTTAAATGTTTAGGCGGAGACTTCCAAGCGAAGTTAGTGCCTGAAGATGAAGCGCAACTACAACGATGCGTAGATATGGGTATCGATGTAGATAAAGTATTGATGTTAGATGACCTAGTTAAAGGTGACGATGCTATTTTTGCAGCAACTGCTGTTACAGATTGCGAACTTTTAAAAGGTGTTCAATATAAAGGCTCATATGCACTAACACATTCAGTTGTTATGCGAGCAAAAACAGGCACTGTGCGCTTTATCGAAGGCCGTCACAGCATTGCTAAAAAACAAGAATTGAAAATCTAATAGAAGTTTTAATTAAGTGAAACTTCTATTAAATTATCGAAATATCTTGAAAGCATAAAGAAAATCTTCTATGATTCAGTGAAGTAGTATTTTTTGAAAGGTCATTTCAAAATTAATTGCTAATTCACTGATTCTCTTTTTCCGTTAAGTAAAACGCCTAAAAGTTATTATAAAAGGCAAATTACCTTTAACCTACTCCAAGTAATATGTCATGAGCGAGAGTCGATTTCGCTAACTGGTGACGTCCGCTTTACTCCTTAAACTATTAGTAGCTAGGTAAAAATTCTTCTCTTCTTTATTTCAAAAATCCTTTAAAGACTGGGGTCATTTATATGGCAGCATTAACGATTGCTCAGTTAGAAAGCAAAACGGTCAAGGAATTATATGCCCTTGCACGTGAATATAAAATTTCTAACGTTAGCAAACTTACAAAAAAAGAATTAATTTTTAGTATTTTAAAATCTCGTTCTGAGCAAGAAGGCTTTTCATTCATGGAAGGTGTTCTTGAAATTATTTCTACAGAGGGTTACGGATTTTTACGTCCAATTAACTACTCGCCTTCAAAAGAGGATATTTATATTTCCGCGTCACAAATCCGTCGTTTCGATCTTCGTAACGGGGATAAAGTAACGGGGAAAGTGCGTCCTCCGAAAGAAAACGAACGCTATTACGGCTTATTACAAGTTGATGCGGTTAATGGAGAAGATCCAGATGTTGCAAGGGAACGTACTCACTTCCCAGCCCTAACACCTCTTTATCCGGACCGTCACATTAAACTTGAAACGTCAGCGTCAAATATTTCGACGCGTATTATGGATTTAGTGGCACCAGTAGGGTTTGGCCAACGTGGCTTAATTGTTGCACCGCCGAAAGCAGGTAAAACTTCTTTATTAAAAGAAATTGCCAATTCAATCACGACGAATCATCCTGAAGCAGAGCTAATTGTTCTATTAATCGATGAGCGCCCGGAAGAGGTAACGGATATTGAACGTTCAGTAAAAGCGGATGTTGTTTCTTCTACTTTTGATGAAGTACCTGAAAACCATGTAAAAGTGGCAGAAATGGTATTAGAGCGCGCGCGCCGTTTAGTGGAACATAAGCGTGATGTAATCATTTTAATGGATTCAATTACACGTCTTGCTCGTGCCTATAACCTTGTTATTCCTCCAAGCGGACGTACACTTTCGGGTGGTATTGATCCTGCAGCGTTCCACCGTCCAAAGCGTTTCTTCGGTTCGGCACGTAATATCGAAGAGGGCGGAAGTTTAACGATTTTAGCAACAGCATTAATCGATACAGGTTCTCGTATGGATGAAGTAATTTACGAGGAGTTTAAAGGTACTGGTAACCTTGAGCTTCACTTAGACCGCCATCTTGCAGAGCGTCGCATCTTCCCAGCGCTTGATATCCGTCGTTCGGGTACGCGTAAAGAAGAGCTATTAATCGAAAAAGATCAGCTTGAAAAATTATGGGCAATTCGTAAAACATTCAGCGACTCATCTGATTTTACAGAGCGCTTCATGAAAAAATTACGCACAACTCAAACAAACGAAGAATTTTTCGAAAAGCTTGATGCAGACATGAAAAAGGCCACTAAAGGCAAAGGCCTAATTTAAATAAAATTAACGCCCGTGTAAAGTCACTTTACACACGGGCGTTTTATTTTTGTTAAGAATAAACTTCTAGTAAAAAAATAGTAAATAACTAGTAAATTAATTGATTAGCGCTTGTTTTAAATTATTATAGAGTGAGAAAGAGATTTTTGTAGGTCGTTATTATCAAATGTACAGAGTAAAATATATTGCAATTGTACAAGCATTTATGCTAATATATATAGGTATGTAACGCGTACATATGTAGCTGACTCCATAATCATTGCGTTTTTCGTGATGACATATTCGGGCTATGTAAGGTACGGTTCGATAAATACTCTGTTCCAGATGGTCCAGGGCGAGAGGAGATAAACGAATATGAAACCAGGTATCCACCCAGATTACAAGCTTGCAACAGTAACATGTTCTTGCGGTAACGTTTTTGAAACGGGTTCAGTAAAAGAAAAAATTTCTGTCGAGTTCTGTAACGAATGTCACCCATTCTACACAGGTCGTCAAAAATTCGCTTCTGCTGACGGTCGTGTTGATAAATTCAACAAAAAATACGGTATTAACAACTAATATCCGTATTCGTAAACACACACAAGAAATTGTGTGTGTTTTTTT
>JAZLIT010000198.1:0-1360 GCA_045617525.1 Solibacillus sp.
TCCTTGGAAGCGGTATTTTCTTCGCCAACAAAAGCTTGGATTCTAACTAAACCTAACTGATTAAATCCGACTGACAAAACCTCATGTATGGCTTCAGACATTATTCCACGACGCCAGTAGTTTTCCGACAATTCATAGCCAGTTTCAGCACGCAACCCTTCAAATTCACTTAAAAAGATCGTTCCTATTAGTTCATCTGTTACTTTATCAGCAATTGCAAAACGAAGTATCCACCCATTTTCAAAGCCTTCATTCCAGAAATGGATTACTTCCAAACTTCTTTCTAACGATTCTGGCCCATTCCAATCAAGGTGACGGTGGACGTTTTGATTTGAGTAATAACGATATAAAGCTGGGGCATCTTCTTCCCTTAACTTTCGTAATCTTATTTGGTCAGTTTCTATTACAGGAAATTCTGTAAATACTTTTGCAAAATCCACTATTATTCCTCCTCGATAATTTAACTTTTTCTCACTTCACTTCTTCAAGTCTTTTTTCAAATAGTAATGTTCAAAGTCTCTGCCTACATTATCTATACTTCCGTATACTTGATAGCCATTCTTCTCATAGAAAACCAAGGCTTGAAAACTCAACGTATCTACCTTAATAAAATCACATTCTTTTTCTAAAGCAATCGTTTCAATTTCCGCTAATAATTTAGTCCCAAAACCTGTTTTCCGTATATCCTCGTCTATCATAAACGTATGAATTTCTAACCAATTCCAGCAGATCTCAGCTAGTATCCCACCACGAACGATACCATTTTCATCTTTTAGATAAAGATTAATCTCTTCATATCTGCCTCTTAAATCGACCGGGAAATGCTTTAAATTAAACGTATATAGCGCATTTTCAACTGTTTGTTTATCCGCTTTATTTATCTCACTTGTAATTTGCAACCTCATTTCCATATCCCCCTATAATTTATTAACTTTAATTTTATCTTTCTTACGTTTATAAAAAAACCTTATACTTCATTCATAAAAGAAAATAAGCCAATGTGGGATAAAACCACATTCGCTTATTTTAAAAATTTATTTTCTTTTTTCAGTCAGGACAATTCTTTGAATACTTTTTGCTGATAAATAATATTTCATAGCTAACGCAGCTATATCCATTCCGTATAGATAATCATTATAAATAGCGGTATTTCTTATTTCTAATTCTTTTTTTATAGAGGTATTGGAACCCCATTGTTTCTTCTGATCATTCCTACGTGGTATATAAATCGTTTCACCCTCAACATAATTTTGGATTAACTCCATCAACTCAGCGGGCAATAGATTCTTTGCTTTTTTATAGCTCATACTTGCACTCCTAAATGTTTATTTTTCTTTTAGGAAGAGCAAAGGCTATTTTT
>JAZLIT010000199.1:0-15075 GCA_045617525.1 Solibacillus sp.
TAATTGTAGGCGTTATTGCCGTTCCACTCGGGATGGCGTTTGCAATAGCGTCAGGTGTGAAACCAGAGTACGGTATTTACACAACAATTATTGCGGGAATTATCGTATCTATTTTTGGTGGATCAAAATTTCAAATTGCAGGGCCTACGGGTGCATTTATTCCAATACTATTAGGTATCGTTATTAGTTATGGATACGAAAATCTATTGCTTGCAGGATTTTTAGCGGGAATACTGTTGTTATTAATGGGGATATTTAAGCTAGGAGAATTAATAAAATATATTCCAAGACCAGTTACAATTGGTTTTACGACGGGAATAGCAGTCACTATTTTTTCAGGTCAAATCAGTAACTTTTTAGGACTTACTGGTATTGAAAACAAAGAATATTTTATAGAAAAAATGAAAGAAATTTATCTACATTTAAATACGATAAATATATATAGTGTAATTGTAGCGCTAATTGGCCTAACTCTAATTTTAATTACAAATAAATATCTACCTAAAATTCCAGGAGCATTAGTAGGATTAATAGGATCAAGTATAGTAGCAACGATATTTTTCCCGGAGCTACTAGCTACAATAGGTTCTACATATGGAGAAATACCTAATACTTTACCGAGCCTACAATTTCCTGAAATAACATGGGATCGAATTAAAATGTTAATTGGTCCAGCTCTAATTATTGCTATGCTAGGAGGTATAGAGTCATTATTATCTGCTGTCGTGGCTGATGAAATGACAGGTACAAAGCACAATAGTAATCGTGAATTAATCGGTCAAGGGATTGCCAATATGGTAACGCCTTTATTTGGTGGGATTCCTGCCACAGGTGCTATCGCTCGAACGGCAACCAATATAAAGAACGGTGCAGTATCCCAAGTATCCGGTATTATTCACGGGTTAGTCGTCTTAGCTGTGCTCTTATTATTAGCGCCGATTGCATCTAATATTCCTTTAGCTAGTATGGCGCCTATCTTGATGGTAGTGGCGTGGAATATGAGTGAAATGAAAAAATTTGGCCAAATTTTCAAAACGAGAACATGGGATTCAGTTATCCTTGTCACTATATTTTTATTAACTGTTTTTGTGGATTTAACTACCGCTGTCGCAGTAGGTATATTACTTTCTATGAGTATCTTTGTAAAGAGTATGAGCGATATACATGTCGTTTCAAAGGTGCTGCCAGATCCAACTGATAAGCGCCAAAGAGTAACACCTCATATCTTAGATGAGGGACGCGACTGCCCACAAATTAATATTTGTACAATTGAAGGACCGTTATTTTTTGGGTCAGCACAGATGTTTGAAAAAACATTACGAGAGGTTGTTCATCTTGAAGCAAAAATATTAATTTTACGTCTAGGTAGGGTACCTTATATAGATACTACAGGTGCAACCAATCTCTCACATATCGTACAAACCATTAAAGCAAGTGGGGGAACTATTCTTGTATCAGCTTTACAAGCGCAACCAAAATCTATATTGAAAAAAACAGGATTATATGATGAGATTGGAGAAAGTAATTTTTATGAACACACCGGAGATGCTATAAATTATGCGCTTAATAATATAAACTTAGACCAATGTATAGGTTGTAAGCATTATGCATTTCGTGAATGTAGTCGTTTATCCCAACCAGAAAAATAATAAATAGGTAGTTAAAGGAGAAGCTGATGAATTTAAAATGAAGATGATGAAGAAGTCGTAGAAAAGCATAGGAGAAGGTTATTATGAAAATTAATTCATGGAATATTGATATTAACCTAGTCATTGATGCAGAACGGGAAATAGACGAATTGTTATAGTAAACGAAGAATCCTACTACAATTGCGAGGGCTAATGAAGTAGGATTTTTAATTATAAGTGTACATCTTTTCGCTATTGTTACATTTAAAGATTTAAAGTAAGATAGCTTATTAAAACAACAAAGAACAATAAAGTTTCTATATTTACAAAAAATGTGTTGTTTTTAACTTTTGAAAATAACTTGATCGGTTCTAATAAAGTAGTAGCTACAACTAGTGGTAAGTAATAAAAAATTAGGGAAGTAAATAAAAACATAATACTTGCTAAAAATACGTCTCCATTACTCCAAAAAGCAAATCCTAAAAATAATGCCCAAATGCTTTTGAATATATTTGCTACTCCTTCAAAAGGATTAGACAATGTAGACATCATATAATCACCATGTGTGTTTGTAATTGAATTATTTGGATTATGTTTTAACATGAACGTGAGATGACCTGCTTGGAGTGTCATTGTAATGACAATCAACATTAAATAAATGAAGCCAAAAATTGTTCCAACTAGTAATAGCTTCGAGTTTAATAATTCATACAAAGCCACTGGTAAGGGAAACCACATTGCATACATAAATGCCATTGAAATATGTAGAAAAGCAAATTCGTTACGTTTAATCAATTTAAGGAACGTAAAAATGATTATTAAAAAAATTAATATTCCAATCCAACCTAATATCCCTGTAGAAATTAGCATAAACCCTCCTATATATTCCTGATTTCGTTTATTAACATTTTACATTATTTATCTGATTAATTTATAAAGAATTCGAAAAGAGTAGTTTGCATTTTCAGTAAATTTTCAGGCTTAGCCAAATAAGGATGGGATATTAATATAATGAGCTAATAAGTACCAAGCATATTATCAAGAAAACTCAAATCAAAAGGAAAAGCTGAAAACATCCGGTCAAAATCTTCTTTTACATGCGATAATTGTTTAAAGGAATCATCAGGTAGAAATACTTTTACTTATATATTATGTGCATGTATCCCTATATTGGAGGGCTCGTCAGCTGTTCGAATCGACAATAATCTGAAGTGTAAGCTTAAAATTAGGCTCACCGCGCTTTAAATTTCGGTAAAATAGAAAGAAAAGGTTAGCTTAGACCATATAGTCTTAGCTAACCTTTTCTTAGTATCTTACTTGAGTTTTGCAATAAACCTCAACAAAGTGAGCAGGGACTAATTTCCCCCCCCGTTATACTTCTATGATTGATGAGCATTTCTCCTGTTTCTTTTGTGAAAACTCTGGAGAAATCTTAGTTTCGATATGACGAAGAAGCTGTGCTGCCATTAATTCTCCTAAGAGATAATTTTGGTAGTAAACAGGTGCGAGTGAAAAATGAATTTTTGCTGCCCAATCAGGATTAGCAGTTATATCTGGCGGAGCGATTAACTGAATTTCATTTACAGTTTTCCACCATAAAGCGTTTAAATCTTGATTAGGATTTTCGTACAGCTCTTTTTCAAAAAACACAAAAAGGGTTCAACATAATGCCATGGGCGAATATCCTCTGGAGTAATTCCAAATTTAATTGCTAAACGTTCATCTAGTTCCTTCTTCATTGAGCGATAGGCTTCATCTGATTGAGCAATGAGCTCATTGAAAATAGCGAATACCTCATCAGGGTCAAGTTCTTGAAGCGCAAAGCTCATTTGATGGTGGTTATCATAACCAAGTAGTTGTGCAGCTTCATTGCGTTTCTTTACAAGTTCAAGCAGGTCTTTTTCTACAATTTTTCCAACTTCCTTACTAGCAAGCCATACTTTTTTGCGTAATTCTTGGTCATTACTATTCAACAATACATCTCGAATTTCATTAGCAGAATACTTCTTTTCATCCACTTCTGGTGAGTATGTATTAAATAATAAATTTAGTTCAGAAGCGCGTTTTGATAAATCAGCAATCACCTCTTCAGGGAGTTGGCTGCCTTTCATTGCACTTAGTAAGTTGCTAGAAAGTGTTTTGTGTTCTCGTATGCATCTTTTGAAGAGAATAACAGATTGTACCTGGTTTCAGCTTCACTTAATTTAGCTGTCCACTCAGGGTCTCCCGTTGTTTGGGCCATCCAATTTGCCTCGGCCGCAGCAATGTATAATACTTTCATTTGATCATTGAAATCTTTTAGAAATGTTTGTAGTGTTTCCATATATATCGCACCTTTCTATTTCAAAGTATCCCCATTGTTACATTATTAAGAATTCATTAAAGATATTCTTGGAATTTTAAAAAATATATAAAAAGTAAGGTTGATTTAAACATAATTCTATTAACTTGTTATATTTTGTATTAAATTTCTGACTTTAAAATGAGCCCCCCAAGCATACAACTTGTAAAACCAACCATCTCTTCTACTAAATCAAAGCTTTCATCGTGAATTAACCAATCATATACGTTCGCACGCATACAACGCTCCATATATTTTGTGGCAACCTCAAGTGTCACATCAGGCTTAAATTCATGCTGATTGATTCCTTCTATTACGAATTGACGTAGCATTTGAAAAATTTTACGTTTAGGGTTGATTAAAAAATGATTTTTCTCCACTTCTTTTGTCATAGCTGCCGTATAAACCGTCCGTAACATATCTTTTCCGACATGATTTTGCAAATAAATCATCTGTTCCCTAAAAATAAATAGTATTTTACCAACTGCATTTAAGTGATGAGGAATATTTTTCTCTATTTCTATATAATAATTATCCATTTCTTTAAACTTTTCCAAAATAACATCATATTTGGATGGGAAGTGTGTATAAAAAGTCCCCTTAGATACATCACATGCCTTTGTTATCTGCTCCACAGACACATATTCAAAGCCGTGTTTAGTGAATAAGTTCAATGCGGTTATATAAAGGTTTTGTTTTGTTAATAAAGCTCTTTTTTGCCGTTCTGTTAGTTGCTGATTAATTCCAAACCCCTCCAAACTATTTTAATATCAATAAAAACAGAAAAGATGATTTTTGTAGATAAAAAGTGCATTGACTTAGAAAAAAGTAGTGTATATTATTTAATTAACCACAGTCACTGACTGCGGTCAATTATTAACCACCATCTTTTTATTCACTCTAATTGAATTTTGCAACTTATTCAACAATGAAATGTAAGGGCTTTCATAAAAGGGAGGAATGTACATGACACACACGATTGGGTTTATCGGATTAGGTAATATGGGTTTACCTATGGCAACTAACCTTGTCAATGCCGGTTATAAAGTACTCGGCTTTGACACGAATGAAGTGAGCAATGAAAAGTTTGTAGCAAATGGGGGGACAGCTGTTGGGGATGTTGTACAACTCATTGCGGAAAGTACGGTCGTTTTAACGAGTTTACCAACACCGCAAGTCGTTTCTGCTGTCTATCGCGGGCCAAAAGGAATTATCCAAACAGCTAATCGGGGAACAATTTTAGTCGATTTCAGTACGGTCAATCCACAACTGAATGACGAGTTATATGCGGATGCACAACAAGCTGAACTGCATTACTTAGGTGCTCCTGTAAGTGGTGGTGTTATTGGGGCGATTAACGCCACTTTAACAATCATGGTCGGTGGCGAGTCGGAAATTCATCAACAAATTACTACCATTCTTAATACGCTTGGTAAAAATATTTATCATCTCGGCATTTCACCAAGTATTGGTACACGCATTAAATTGCTTAATAATTTGATGATAGGTTTCTATACAGAAGCCGTTGCCGAAACAATTGTCCTCGGTGAACAAATGGGTATTGAAGCAGATATATTATTTGAAGTGTTGAGCAATAGTTACGGTCAGAGCCGTATATTCGAACGTAACTACTTAGAGTACATGAAAAATGACGACTACAATCCAGGGTTTACAACGAATCTATTATTAAAAGACTTAAAATTAGCAAAAGAAATGGCTCAACAAGTCGGGGTGCCACTACCTATTGGCGATAAGCTCGTAGATTTATATAGTACGATCTCAGAAGAAGGTTTCGGTGATAAGGATATGGCAGCTTCATATCTTAGTCTTAAAAATAAAACAAAAATAGAACAACTATAAGGAGGAAATAAAATGGAAACAACACAAGCAGTGAAAGTATTAACACACTTTATTGGGGGTGAAATGGTAGAAGGCACAAGTAATCGTTTCGGTGATGTTTACAACCCAAGTACAGGTGAAGTAATTGCAAAAGTCCCTTTAGCTACCGCAGAAGAAACATACCAGGCTATTGAGGCAGCGCAAAAGGCCTTTCCAAAATGGCGTGATTTATCCGTAGGTAAGCGTGCAGATGTCGTCTTGAAATTCCGTAATCTGCTCACTGAGAACCAAGACCGTCTTACTCAAATTATTTGTGCGGAAAGTGGTAAAACAGTAGACGATGCAAAAGGTGAGATTACACGTGCTTTAGAATCTGTGGATCTAGCGATTGGCGTGCCGCATCTGGTAAAAGGTGAGTACTCTGTCAATGTTGGTGGGCAAATCAATGCTTACTCTGCAAAGTATCCATTAGGTGTTGTGGCAGCCATTTCGCCATTCAACTTCCCAATCATGGTCCCATTAGCACAAACAAGTATGGCCGTTGCTGTAGGAAACGCGGTTATTTTAAAAGCATCTGAAAAAGTACCAATGACTGCTCTTTTCATCAGTGAATTATGGAAAAAAGCCGGTTTACCAGATGGTATTTGGACAGTTATAAATGGTGATAAAGATGCAGTAAATGAAATTTTGGAAAACCCAAAAGTTCAAGCAATCTCATTCGTTGGTTCTACACCTGTCGCACAATACATTTACGAAACAGGTTCAAAATATGGCAAACGGGTTAATGCATTTGGTGGCGGTAAAAATAACATGGTCGTTATGCCTGATGCAGACTTAACACAAGTGGCGGATGCATTTATTGGTGCTGCTTATGGGGCTGCTTCTCAACGCTGTATGGCTATTTCAACAATCATACCTGTCGGAGAAGAAACAGCAGATAAATTAGTGGCCATTCTTAAAGAAAAAATTAATGCGCTAAAAGTGGGTTCTTATACAGAAGCCGATTCAGATTTCGGTCCAGTAATTTCTCAACAATCAAAAGATGCCGTATTAAATGCAATTGCACGTGGGGTGGAAGAAGGCGTTGAAGTGATTTGTGATGGTCGTGACCTCGATATCGTCAAACAATCTAAAGGATTCTTCGTTGGTCCAACACTTTTAGATAAAGTAAAACCGGGGATGGATATTTATGAACAAGAAGTCTTTGGCCCAGCGCGTAATGTGGTACGTGTTAGTTCATTAGAAGAAGCAATCGATTTAATCAATAAACATGAATTAGCAAATGGTGTGACTATCTATACAAATGATGGTGCTGCCGCACGTAAATTTACAACAGAAATCGATGTCGGAATGGTTGGAGTAAATGTACCGATTCCAATTCCTGTTGGTTACCATAATTTTGCTGGTTTTAAAGGCTCACGTTTTGGCGAGGGTCATATGTTTGGTCCTGACCAAGCACGCTTCTATACAAAAACTAAAACAGTATCAGAACGTTGGCCAACTACAACAACGGTGTCTACTTCTACATTTGCTTTTCCTAGCAATAATGAATAATTGATTTTTATTTGATTAAGCTGCATAGATCCCAAAATGGTCTGTGTAGCTTTTAAGGGGATGGAATAATATGCTGGGTTATATTGGATTATTTGGAAGCTTAGCGTTATTAATTTACTTGACAATGAAGGGTGTTAACTTATTAATTTCAGCACCAATAACAGGATTACTCGCAGGTTTAACAAACGGATTAGCCTTTTTCCCACAAACGGCCTTGGACGACCAAGCCAACTTTTTAACAAGCTATATGAACGGATTTACAGGATTCGTTGGTTCTTGGTATTTAATGTTCATGGCAGGTGCGATCTTCGGTAAAGTTATGGAAGATACGGGCGCTGCGGACAGTGTATCAAAATGGATTGTTGATAAAATCGGAGTGAAATATGCTGTATTTGCAGTCGTTATGGCTGCCGCTGTTTTAACATACGGAGGGGTGTCCGTATTTATTGTAGCGTTCTCAGTTTACCCAATGGCTATTAGTTTATTCAAACAAGCAAATTTCCCGCGCCGCTTTATTCCAGCAGCACTTGGGTTAGGTTCTGTTACATTTACAATGACTTCAGCAGGTTCACCTGAAATTCAAAACTGGATTCCAATTCCTTACTTGGGCACTACGCCATATGCAGGTTGGGAAGTAAGCCTTATTGTCGCTATATTAATGGCAACAATCGGCTGTCTATGGTTAAACTGGATGGTTAAACGTGCAGTAGGTAAAGGTGAAGAATTTATTGCTCGTTTTACTGATCCTGTCATAGATAAAATGAAAGCGTTACCAAATCCACTTTTAAGTGTGATTCCGTTATTAGTTGTTTTAGTAATTTCATTTATCTTCCATGATTCTTTAGGTACTTCAGCATTAATTGTTGCATTAACGGCCGGATGTCTTGCCGGTTACGCGGTGAATTTTAAATTCGCAACAGCAGTTGGTGCGACAGTAGCAGCCGGTGCAATGGGTGCGGTTGTTGCCATTGCCAATACTGCAGCGGTAGTAGGATTTGGTGGTGTCGTAAAAGCAACACCTTCATTCCTTGCCACTGTAGATGTTATCACAAGTATTCCAGGTAGTCCTTTAGTCGGTGGTGCCGTTGCGATTGCAGTAATCGCAGGCTTAACAGGTTCTGCTTCTGGTGGGCAAACCATTGCCATGCCATTACTAGCACCTCATTACATTGATATGGGTGTAGATACAGAAGCGCTTCACCGTACAATTGCCATTGCCTCAGGTTCACTTGATTCATTACCTCATGGCGGCTATGTAGTAACAACGATCAGTTCTGTTTGCGGAGAAAAACATAAAGATGCCTACTTACCATTTGGGGCCTTGACCGTAATAATACCAATCATCGGAACTGTCCTTGCCATTGCACTATTCTCTCTAGGAATGTAAGAAAGGGACGTGAACATTATGATTCAAACAAAATCAGTTTATACATTTCACTCACTACCTACGATGAAATACGGGGTTGGTGCACTTGAAGAAGTTGGTCATCTCGCACAGGGATTCGGGTCAACAGTACTTGTCGTAAGTGATCCTGTCATAAAAAGTTTAGGTATTTTAGATAATTGCTTACACCATCTCCATGCACAGGGTTTACAAACACATGTGTATATAGGCGTTGTATCTGAACCTGTAGATACGTACGTTGATGAAGGCTTAAAGCTACTACAGGATATGCGGTGTGATGTCATCGTTTCAATTGGCGGAGGTAGCTGTATCGATACAGCAAAAGCCATTGCCGTTGTTGCAACAAATGGGGGATATGTTGGCGACTACATGAAGATGCAAAAAATTGCATCTATACGCCCTGTACCACATATAGCAATTCCAACAACTGCAGGAACTGGCTCTGAAGCAACGGATGCAACAGTCATCACTGATATCAAAAATGATATTAAGATGATGATTAAACAACCTGCCTTTATGCCCAATGCAGCCATTGTAGATCCATTACTATGCTTAACTTCACCAAAATCGATTACTGCAGCAACAGGTATTGATGCATTAAGCCATGCGATTGAAGGTTACTTATCCCGTTTAGCACATCCATACTCTGATTTATTAGCATTATCCGCAATGGAACTAATCATCAATAATTTACTGCCATCATATGAAGATGGCACAAATTTAACCGCGCGTGAAGCCATGGCTCTAGGTTCGATGCAAGCAGGTGCTGCATTCTCTAATGCATCTGTTGCACTGGTGCACGGGATGTCACGTCCTATAGGTGCATTATTCCATGTACCACATGGTATTTCAAATGCCATGCTATTACCAGCTGTCTTAGAATACTCAAAAGATGCTTGTATTCCACGTCTTGCAAAAATCGGTGTTTTCTTTGTTGGGCAAACAACTACATCGTATACTGAAGAACAGTTAGCTGATTTAGCGATTAACTCCGTAAAGGATCTTTGTAAACAAATGAATATCGGTAACTTGCGCCAATACGGGATTGACGAAGATGCCTTCTTCCAAGCAATCGATAAAATGGCGACGGATGCGATTGCAAGTGGGAGCCCAGCAAACAATCCGAAAGTACCAAGTTTGGATGATTTAAAGGCATTGTATAAAATTGTTTATGATTATAAATTTTAAGTCGCAAGAGCTATCCTAATAATAAAAAGTGCCTTTCGGAATAAACATTATCTAGGGTAAAAATTTTATAATCAAACTATTAAAAAGGTATTACATTTTAATGATGTAGTACCTTTTTTATTATAGCTACACAAAAATATATATGGTATTATATGTAATTATATAATCTTTTTATTGGTTTGGGAGGTAATATATGGGTTATGTTCAGGTGTCTTCTAAAACATATAGGGATAATATAAGGAGAAGCATAGACTTGCCTACCCTTTTAGTTGAGCAAAATGGAGAGGTACTACTTTTTGAACAATTACACAAATATCAAATAAAGAATCGTAATAAAAGCAGCAGTTGGCATAAGAAGTTAATACAAGCTGTTGGATTATTGCTTGATTATATGGAAGCTAACCAAGAATATTATTCATCTCCAAAAGAATTCTTTGATACATTTACGGAGTGTATTTATTCAGGAACAATAAATGAAGAAGGCTTAGACCCTTCAGGACTTTATTGGTTGCCTAAAAGAGTTGAAACAGCGAATATGCTTTTATATGCTTTAAATGGCTTTTCGGATTGGTTACATAAAGAATATGGAACTGTTCAATTAAATCCTTGGAGAGAAGCTACAAGATATGAAGAACGACTTAACTGGATGGCACAAATAAATAAAAGCCAAAACTCATTTTTAGGACATTTAAACGATATTCATGAAATTTCAGAAACTGCAAAATTAGCTCGTAATGTTGTCAAAAGAAGAAAACCATATACAGCAAAAAATTCTACAAAAGACTTCCCTGAAAATAAAATACATGAACTTTTAGGGGACGGTTTTAAGAATACTAGAAAGAACATTGAATTAGACATTGTAGACCGTTATAACTGGCGAGATATTGCCATTACTATACTGATGCATGGTGGTGGACTAAGGCATAGTGAAGTATTTCATTTATGGGTACAGGATGTCTTCCCTGACCCCGAAGACCCGAATCATGCAGTGGTACGAATCTATCATCCAAGCGAAGGAAAAGCACCACGAGATTTCAAAAACCCTACTACTGGTAAATATATAACAGATAGAGAAAGCTATCTGCTGCTTAAATACGGTTTACTTCCACGTAATAAATATTCAGCACAGGACAAACGATTTGCAGGGTGGAAGGAACCTAGACTTGATAACGGTGAAGATAAATACATGCATGTTTTTTGGTTCTCGAAAGAATGGGGATACTACTTTATGTATGCGTGGAAAATGTATTTAGCAAAAAGGTTAAGAAATGGCATAAAGGATACTCATCCATTTGCTTTTGTCTCACATTCCCCTAAAACACGAGGAGAAATGATGCCACTTAGGACTCAGCGTGAATCGCACGAAAAAGCGGTAGAAAAGATTGGTTTGACCGTTAGAAAGGAAGATGGCACAACTCCACATGGACATAGACACGCATATGGTCAAAGACTTAGCAAAGCAGAAGTATCTAGCCACGTCATACAAATTTCTATGCACCATAAATCTGAAAAGTCTCAGGGTGTTTATACAGCACCAACAGTTTCAGATGTTACAACTGCACTAAATAATGCCACTGTATCTTTAGAAAATGGATATGTACTTCCTATGCAGAATGAGATTGATGCGTGGATGAATGAAGAAACTAAACAACAGAACAGATACAGATATAGGAGGAAATAAATGAACAAAAAAAATTATGATAATGATTTTAAGTATGAAATGATTGAAGAACTTTGTAACGGTAAAACATCAAGGGAAATTGAGCGAGAATATGGTGTTAAAAATCAAACTGTTATGAAATGGCTCCGTTATTTCATTCAAAACGGAACTTTTGGTAATGATGCGTTATCATCAAAAGAAAATATAAAGCTAGGACAGTTAAAGGAAAAAAGATTGTTGAATTTGTTGACTGGATTATTGAGGAGAAATTTTCGGTTGAAGATGATTACGGAAAAAAGCTTACTCCGCCAGAAATTGAAAACCCTCTTACAAAATACTTACCAGACTATGTGAAATCATCACAACGTAATGAATCAGATAAGAATGTCTTGCCTTATAGATATATTAAAGACCTTCGTAATATACTCTGCCCTCCAAATGCGACCTGCTTTAAAGACTTGAAATTTGCACAAAGTGCTGATGATGCAAATAGAAAAGGTGGTGAATGGTTCGTTGTTGATGAGTCTGTTATTGATAAAAATGACCCAGACTGTGTGTACAGATTCAGAAAAACATCCACGTATGAACAGAACAAAAAGGGACTTTCTGAGAATATATATGAGATGTGGTTTCCGGGACCTGCTGTAGTGCTTTTGATAAAGCTCCTTATGCCTTTGAGAACTTATCAGGTGCGTATGCTCGATAGTGGAGAGATGGATACATATAAGTATGTGCAGTATAAGCGAGATGAAGCTGGAGAATGGATTAAGAATGATTCACAATTAAGTCAGGGTACAGAAAGAAATCCTTTTGAAAGAGGCGTTCTTCGTAAATTTAAAGACAATACAACGCAGCTTGAAATGACAGGTTTTTTTATTAACACGAATAAAACAGCAGACATCAATAAAGAAGAAGCCGATAAAGGTTATGACATTCCTTGGCAGTACGAAGAAGTACAATACTGGCTTGCAAAACTTAGGGATTGGCAGATGAAGTACAATCCTATTTCTCAACCTGCAAAATGGACAGAACTGGAAACAAAACACTTAGGAGCCATAAAAGATGAGAAGATTCTTAAAAAAATGGGAGAAATCACATTTCTTTTCAGAAATCCTATTTCAATAGAACAGAAACACTTGCCAATATCCACCAGAGGTTTGGACACTTTATGGTATAAGACCCTTCAACAGCTTGAAGTTCAGCTTAAAGAAAATGCATCATCCGTAGAAGAACGTACATTAAAATTTGTTCGTCCACACCGTGGCGATATTACTTATTATCCCCTTCATTCACTCAGGGTATCACTTATAACTGCTTATGCTCTTGAAGGTGGTGTTCCAATGCCTATTCTTTCAAAGGCTATAGCAGGGCATGCAAGACTTATTATGACGCTTTATTATACAAAAGCAGGTATTTCATATGTTACAGATACAATGAATCAGGCGGAAAACAACATTCTTGAAAACGAGAAAAAATCTTATAATAGATTTATTAGAGATGCAAAGTATGAGCAGTTAGAAAATAGTGTAGCTGCTAATGACCCTATCGCTTATCAAGCAGTAATCAACGCTCAACAATCCGGTGCAAGTATTGTTATAAGTGATAAAGGGATTTGTCCTAAAGGCTGTTTTGGATGCGATTCTGGTGGTACATATGTGAATGATGATACGGATAAAATCACTTATGGTGCTGTTCCGGGGCATCCAGAACAGAATTGTGTCAGATGTAGATGGTTTGTAACTAGTCCAGCTTTTCTTCCGGGCTTAGTACATCATTTTAATATCATAGGCTACAATATGGGTGAAACAGGAAAACGAGTGATGAAATATCAGCATGATATAGAGCTTTTAGAAAACGAAAAATATGAATGTGAACTTAACGGAATAATATTCACAAAACAACATGAATTACTTAAATATGAGCAATTTTGTACACAGGAGATACAGAAGAACGATAAACTAGCAAACGATTATAATGCTACTCTTCGTCTTATTGATAAATGCATGAAGTTAATCAAAGAAACATCGTCTGATGATGGACTTCAGCTTGTTTCACTAGGTTCTATATCGGATGTTGGGATTTCTATCAATAACACCGAACATGAACTTGAACAGCTTCAAATCATCTGTAATGGAGCAGAATTGTTTCCAGAAACAGATGCAAGCAAAGCAGTCCTTCAAAGGTCTCAAACCATAGATTTAACATTAAAAAATAACAATAAAATGCCAGTTATGTTCTCATTAACAGAAGAAGAACAACTCATTGCAGGAAATCAATTCATGAGGCTTTTGATTAAACGTGCTGGAAGTTTGAAAGATGCTATTCCTTATGCAATCGGACGTAAGAAACTTGAAGAAATCGGATTTAAGAATGAGTTTGTTGATGAACTTAAATCTGTGACTTTAAACAATAACTTATTACCAATATAGATAGTTCTACTATTGATTCAGAATAATTTATGTATTGGAGGATATAGGATGGAAATGCATCCAGATGAATTGTTCTCGAAGCTTTATGAGAACGCTTCTACAAGGAAAAGAAAAACATTAGAACTCATAAATAACGCCTGTAAAACACAGGCTGAGTCCGACATAAAAGATTTTTCCATTGGCGCTATAGCCAGATTAATAGCAGATGATGGCGGTCCAAGTGAACAAGCACTGAGAAACAAAAATGCCGAGGATTACAGAGCTTTGATAAGCCAATGGGCTGAAAACTATAAAACTAACACTAAAAAGCCTAAAAAAGAAAAGAGAACAACCGTAAACAATGATATTTTAGCAAGTATTTCCGACCCAACAACAAAGGCACTAGTTGGTATGCTGATGGCAGAGAATAAAAAGCTCAAAAGAGAAAACTCTCTTCTAAAGGAGCAAACAACTTTTACCATTGATATGCGTCCTGTAAACGATATAAACCCAAAAAAGGACGGCAGTATAATTGAACCATCATATAAACTGACAGATACCGAAATAGATGCACTTAGAAATGCTATATCAAGCGAATTTTTAAACCATCAGGGATGGACTACTGATAATTATGGCAGAGTAAAAGAAAACGGTATTCAGATATATAAGCTCGGGTATTTAACTGCCATAAAAAAAATTCTTAATGAAATATAGAAAACACATCCATTATCTCTAAAAAGATTGATTTAATGGATGTGTTTTAATATACGAGGTCTCAACAATATTTCAGAAATTTTATACTTTAAGCGAAGAATGTTCCCAAACACCGCTTTGGGAATGTTTTGTGCGCTTGGCAGCGCTTTTCTCTAAAGGGTGAAAGTCCCGAACATGCTGTTGTGGCAGAAATGTACAGTTGACTGGTAGTGCGGGTATCGTGAGATTCCGTGCGGAGGACCAGAAGGCAAAACCCGGAACAGGTGGCATTAAACCGTGTTGGCTGGTAGGATGGGATAACCTTGCAAAACAAAGGAAAGTCCAATACCACTCTGTAT
>JAZLIT010000200.1:0-6015 GCA_045617525.1 Solibacillus sp.
TTTTTGACATTTAAGGCGTTCTTTTTATTATATATAATTGTTATTTTCTTCATTTTTCGCATATGAAATAGAATTTTAATGATTAGTACGAGCCATGCAATTTCAAGTTCTAAATAGGTGATAATAGCGACATTACTCTCCATATTTTGAAGGAATGGCATCACGATGACGATTGCTGCGAACAAAATGAAGCATTGATTGCGCTTTCGCCTATGTGTTTCCTGATGCACACTAATTACACATAGATTTTGTAGTATATTAAATAGCGCTACAAAAAAGAAGCATTGCAGCAGGGGGGTTAAAGCTAATTGCATTAATGTGAATTCACCTACAATAACCCCAGTTGGCTCATTGGTTAGCTGCGCCAAATAATAGAATAACAAAACTAGCGTTGCGAGAAGTATACCTGACTTTTCTTTCACCTGTTCAGGTAAGGTCATGACGCCAATTAATAGTAGCAAAACACCGATTGCTGGCAACCCACCTGTAAAAAGCATCAAAATGTAATACGTGAACAGTCCGAAACTTATAAAGCGAAATCCACGCTGCAGCCTTTGTACATCATTTTTTGTCATTTTGTTCACCTCGCTGCTTATCAAGTATTGCCTGCATATCTAAATCTTCCATAGACGGCGTTATATATAGTGACATTATGGGAAGTTCATCCGTTTCATTAATTAAATTGATGTTTCCATAATACATGGATGACATATCCTGCTCATGTAATTCCGACAATACAATATCACCAGCAGCTAACTGCGTTGGCAAACCGTTGATAGGCGCAGTAGGATCATTAGAAAAAATGACCTCATCATTCACTCGAATTGTCATAACGGATTTACCTTTCAACACATTTGGGATTATAAGTTCTTTTGCATAAAAATCCTCATCTAATTTTATGATATCAGTATTCATGCCAGAATTAGAGCCTGACCCTTGTAAGAATGTGGATTTAACAAAATTGGATTCGTCTTGAAAATGGATTTCTTCAATTTTGACAGGCCTTGTAGAGCCATCAGAAAAGGTTACGGAAATGTCTGTGATTGTAGTATCTTTTAATTGTTCTAAATCTTCACCCTCGATACTCAAAGTAACGCTTCGTAATTCATGATGACTAGACTCGCCGATGCGATTGAAAAGTAGTTGATTTTTTATCGTATACCACCCATCCATGGACTGAATTGTTAGTTCGTTATTAAAGGTAATAGATTGAACGTAGCGCTTATCATGAATGTTCATTACATAATAATAGGGGAATAAAATATTGTTATAAAAAATACTATTATGGGAAATAGGTAATACCTCTGGATACAGTAGCTGCTGTGACTCTTTATAGGCAGTATTCCAGGTAATACTTAGGCAGGCGAACAACCCAATCACGAGCCACTTTAAGTGCAACATGCGGTATTTGCGTAAGAAATACACGCCAATCAATAATATCAACGTAATTCCAATGGCGATCGTAAATGCAATATGAAGTCCGAGCGCGTCAGAAATACCTGTATTTGCCACCGTTTGCCCCTGACCAAAGCCATTCGTTAATGCGTTAAACACGAAGAAAAGGGTAGCCGCGGAAACGATAACCATTGCAAAAATAGGCCCCCAATTACGCTTCTTTTTTGGCCGATCCATCGAGAGTTCAAGTTCACGCTTTGCGCGTTCAATCCCATCTATCGAACGAGTATGCAATTCACGTGGAATATCAATTCCATTAAGCTCCTCCTTTAAACTCATTGGTATCCTCCTCTCTAAATGCCGCTTTTAACTTGCCAAGTGCGCGGTAATAAATCGTCTTCGTCGAGCCAAGTTTATAATCTAGCAACTTGGCAATTTGCTGCAACGTCATATCCTCGTAAATTTTCAAATAGACAACCTGTTTTTCCTGCGGCGTTAAATACGTCATTATCGCGTCTAGTGTTACTCTAACATCTGTATTAAACGCTGTATCTTCAAGTGTAGTTCGGTCATCCAGTTCCTCATATGTATAGCGTTTCTTCAGTAAGTCGTTAGTGGCATTTAGTAAAATTCGAATAAGCCATGTCTTAAAAAATTCAGGCTGTTTTAATGACCTTATATATTTAAATGAACGATAGGCAGTCTCTTGCACCAAGTCGAGTGAATCCTCGTGATTGCCGACTTGCACATATGCGAGCTTATATAGTTCAACCTCATACACTGAAAATACAGTTGCATAAGCATCTGCGTCGCCAGCTTGTGCAAGAAGAATATGCTTTTTCTCCACTGAAATCACCTCTCTATACAATTAGACTATAATTTTCTGAATTTAGCTTTTTTTTCTTCAAAAAAATAAAAATCTCCATTTACGCATGATACGCAAATGGAGATTTCGTGTTATAAAGCTTTATTACCAGTAATACGTTCAATAACCGTTTCACTTTTCGCATTCATATTAATAAATTGAATCGGTACATTTTTCATTTCAAATTGTTTCTTTAATTTGACTAGCGCCAGCACCGCGGATTCATCCCACACCTGGCTATTGGCTAAATCAATTGTAAGGGAGGCAGGGCGGTCGATTTTCTTGAAAGAACGCATTAAGCTTTCCGTAGAGGCAAAGAATAGCTGTCCATCCACAGCGTAAATCCCATTTTCCTCAGAAATACGAATTTGCGCAATTTTAGCCACGAAAAACATAGCACTCACAAGTATACCGGCAACAACGCCAATCGCTAAATTATGCGTATACAGGACAAGGCCAACTGTTAATAGCATGACAAACACATCCTGCTTCGGCGCAGTCACTACATACTTAAACGAATTCCAATCGAATTGTTTAATACAAACAACGACCATTACACCTGCAAGCACAGGCATTGGAATCTGCACCACGTAATCACCAAGTACAATTATTAAAAACATTAAAAAGGCCCCGGCCACGAATGTCGATAAACGACCACACGCCCCTGATACGACATTAATAATCGATTGCCCAATCATTGCACAACCAGCCATACCACCTAAGAAACCATTTAAAATATTGGCAAATCCTTGACCACGAGCTTCTACATCTTTATCGCTCTCACTATCTGTCATTTCATCCAGCAGTTGCGCGGTCATTAACGACTCCATCAATCCAACAATCGCCAACGCAATTGAATAGGGAAGGATGATTTGCAACGTTTCTAGATTTAATGGAATATCCGGCAGTAAGAATGTAGGTAACGTCGTCGTTATTGTCCCCATATCGCCAACAGAACTAATATTAAAGCCACTGTAGATTACGACCGCCGTTAATAGTACAACGGTAATTAATGGGGAGGGAATTCCTTTTAAAAAGCGTGGAATCAAGTAAATTAACCCTACTGTTAAGAGTAGGAACAACCACGTCATCCCATTACCGCCAATGAAATGCGGCGTTTGTGCGATAAATACAAGCAGGGCAAGTGAATTCACAAAGCCTAGCATAACCGCATTTGGAATGAACTTCATTAAGCGTGAAACCTTAATGAAGCCAAAAAGGATTTGAATAACACCCGTTAAAATTGTTGCAGCAAGTAAATATTGCAATCCGTGATCCTTTACGAGCGACACAATGACAAGCGCCATTGCCCCAGTTGCCGCTGAAATCATCGCAGGGCGACCACCCACAAAGCTGATCGTTACCGCGATCACGAATGAAGCATAAAGCCCGACCATTGGGTCAACGCCCGCTAAGATAGAGAATGCAATTGCTTCTGGAATAAGTGCTAATGCGACCACTAAACCGGCTAATATATCGCCTCGAATATTGCCAAACCACTGTTGTTTATATGTTTTCATATGTAATGCTCCTCTAAAATAAATCTTTCTCTATATTAGCACGTTCGTTAAAAAATTTAAATTTATTTTGAATAAACAATTTTGTAGGTAATTCGTGTGTGAAAAAATTAATTATTCAGTATTTTGAATAATGCGCAATGAGTATAATTAAGTATTTTTGCAATTTTAGGAGTGTATATGGATGCATTTAAAAATTTTTGGAAAAAGAATACAATAAGTAATAATACATAATAGTTAGAAGTGAGGAATTTAACGTGCTAAATGAAGCCCATATGGAAAGGGAATTGCTTCCGCCATTAATTGAACGATTTAAAACACTTGAAAGCATTTTATCGACGAATAGTTACATACAGGATATAACAAGAAGACTTAATCGAGTAATTGAAGATGCTACTTCTCATGTCCAAATCCTTGTTCTAGGTAAGGAAAGAGTAGGTAAGACAAGTATCATCAACGGTTTACTAGGGCGTGAACTTTTACCTTCATCGGTTGAAAATCCTACGGAAGTCAATACATTTATTAAATACGGTGAACAAGAGCATATAGAAGCTGTATTTTATAATGGTTACGTGGCTCAGTTTGAACTAAATAAAATTGATTTACTTGTTAATTCACACGTTGAATTAGCAGAAATTATCCGTGAACCGATTGACCATATTATCATTTACATAAAACATGATTTATTGAAAATGATTACATTAGTCGATACGACAGCACTTGAACTTATAGATAATGAAACTGCTTATTTTTCCGATCAATTAATTAACCGCGTAGATGAAATTTTTTGGGTGATTCGTGGGAATTCACCTGCTACTGAAGACGAGCTTAAGCTCCTTAAAAAAATTGCGAGTCGTAACATCAAACCTTATTTCATCGTTAATGCCAT
Organism: Solibacillus sp.; assembly: GCA_045617525.1. Lineage (GTDB taxonomy): Bacteria > Bacillota > Bacilli > Bacillales_A > Planococcaceae > JAZLIT01. The sequence goes on from JAZLIT010000200.1 coordinate 4,667, forward strand.
AGACGAATGCGAACAAGGGATTGACACGTTTATTTCTATGGAACGTGCTCGATATGGTAACTATATTTCTGATATTATCGGCGTTTCTGCAAAGCAGGCACTTGTAGCACGAAAGACAAATAATACACAGCAATTAATAGACTCGCGCTATACGACATTCACACAACTGATTCAAACCATCGCAAAAAATAGTGATAAAAAAGATATACACTCGGTCCAACAGCTAGGGGATTGGTTACATCGTCTACGTAAAGAAATCGAAAATATTCCTGTGCGTGAACCGTATATATCGGCGCTTGAAAAAGTCGAAAAACATAATGCTGAAGCTATGCTAGAATCTACGCGAGAGCAACGCGACTTAGCTATCGTTAAAATCTATGAATTAGAGTATGAGCAAATTTCACAAAGTTTTAAGGCAGTTCAAACTTTGTATCAGCTACTTCAAATCTTATCGGCAGAGCTATACTTACGAGATGAGGAAACAGAACAATTTGAAGAGTTAGCCACAATTTACCAACAGCATGTTCGTGCATATCGAAATCTTCATAGTGAATATGAAGCGCATTTTGGTGTCATTCAAAAAAGTATCAAAAAGCATGAACTTATAAATGATGAACTTCATATTACATTAGATAAAAAAATTAATATTTTACAGGCTAAAGATAAAATTTTTCTTCTAAACGAAAAACAAAAAGCACTTTCTACTAGCTTGGAAATCATAAAGGACTACGAGATAAAGGTTAGTCAGCAAATTTACAGCGTACAAAATCGCCTAATGCAATTGATAACTAAGAGATTAAAGAACATCATTCATCAAATAGGCCAGTTAAACAATCAGCGGAAATCCGATATCGATACTATTATTTCGTATTCTAATAAGTTAAGTGAGTTTAGCTGTGTGACTGATGCACAAACGTTCCTAACAAATGCAATTAAACCTTATATTGAAAGTGATCAATTCAATATAGAAAAAGCACAAAAACAGCAAATGATTCATACAATTGATTTAATTTGTGGAATTAATTTACAACACACAAAAATCTCCACTGATTTCGAAGATGAAAAAGAGCAAGTTAAACCTATTTTTGTAGATTTCGAGGAAAAGTATAAGTTGTATGCGCTCCGTTTAACCGAAAAGGATGTACTTTCTGTCGTACCAGACTTACCGGCGATTGTTGTTCAAAAAGATTAAGGGAAATCTACATATCAAAATCGAGTAGGAGGGAGTGATTAACTCCCGACCTCTCACACCACCGTACATACGGATCCGTATACGGCGGTTCAATTAAGATGAATAACGCAAAGTTTCATAACGAGTTTGCAGACTTTTGAGCCCTCGATAACTCCAA
>JAZLIT010000201.1:0-30316 GCA_045617525.1 Solibacillus sp.
TTTTGCCGATGTAAAAGACCAATCTAAACATGTGATCCAAGCAATTACAACATTATCGAATGAAGTAAAATATAATATTCCACCCATAATAAATGAACTAAAAGATTCATTTTCAGCATTCCAAGTAGATATCCAACCTAACGTGGAGAATTTACAACAAGAAATTGACCAATTAAACAGTTCAATTGGTGAAATCGAGAAAAATTTAAATGATTTCAACCAAAAGAACTCCAAACAGCCAATAATTGAACTAGATACAAACTCCCAAGAATAACTCTTTTTACAAGAAATAATGTTATAAACGAGATTTATTCCATCATTTTTCAGTTATAATTTAATTTTTACATTTTTCCAACTTTAAACTTTTTTCTTTTATTGCTATAATATTTTTAAAACAATAGAAAGAAGAAGGTGAATGCTTTGTCTCAAGAATTATATACGATGAAAGAAGCGATGCTTTATTCTCAGCGCATTGCCCAATTATCAAAGGCTTTATGGAAAGCAGTCGAAAAAGATTGGCAAAATTGGATCAAGCCCTACGACTTAAACATCAACGAGCATCATATATTATGGATTTCATTCCATCTTAAAGGTGCATCAATATCAGACGTCGCTAAATTCGGGGTAATGCATGTATCTACAGCCTTTAACTTTTCAAAAAAATTAGAAGAACGTGGCTTATTAGAGTTTTCAAAGCGCGAAGATGATAAGCGTAACACCTACGTTGAGCTTACAGAAAAAGGATCAGATTTAATTATTTTAATGTACGAGCACTATCATGATACTGATCACTCGATTTTAGATGGTTCTTTGCCTTTAAAAGAGATTTACGGTAGGTTCCCAGAATTTTTAGATGTGATGGCCGTAATTCGTAATATTTATGGCGATGATTTTATTGAAATTTTTGAGCGTTCGTTCGATTATTTTAAAGAGAGTATCAATACGCCGAAAAAGGTTTTAGAATCACCGATACTTTAATACCATCTTTTATAATAAAGAGTGTTAAGATATGTATACGATTGAATCATTGATCAGTATATATCTAACACTCTTTTATTTTTAAGGATGGATGACTATGCATTGTTGGAAAATTATTAATGTTGAACGTGACTTTGGGACAACCCGTATTATCCTATTGTCTTGTATATTTTTCTTTTTTACATTCAGTTTTTCTTACGTATTACTTAGCTTAAATTACAAAGGTAACTATACCGACCAACACTTTTGGATTAACTTTATCGCTTTTATATTTATTTATCCTGTGCATAAATTTATTCATTATTTATTTTTAGTTGATTACTCGAAATCAATCAAAACGAAAATACGTTACAAATTCAGCTTAATTCCAATAATTCATCTGAAAATAACCCACTTTGTCCCTAAATATCGTTATATACTAGCTTTATTGGGTCCGTTTATTTTATTAAATGGATTATTGCTCTACGGTGCAATAATAGCACCCACCTACACACATTATTTTTGCTTTTTTTTCGGAATTCATAGTGCAATTTGTTTAATTGACCTATTAAATGTAAAAGGTATAATACGTGCACCACATAACGCATTTATTGAAGAAACTCCAAAGGGCTACGAAGTCCTCGTACCTCTTCAAAAATTTTTATAGTTTCTGCTTGAAGCCAACTAATTTTATTTGTTATGCTATGTGATAAGTAATAGAGGGGAGGAATAGACTTGCTACTTCTAGTCATAGTGCTATTCTCAGTATTTTATTTGTTCCAAATTAATCGTATGACGGCTGCCCTGTGCATTCGTCGCGAGATTCCTGAAGAGAAGCATCCTAATATTTTCCGTACAATAAACATTTTGATTACGATCCTACTTGTTTCATTATATGTAAAAGTACTATTTACAGTGTAAAAAAACGAAATCCATTTATCATGGATTTCGTTTTTTATTTACCTACTAGTAAAGGAAAGCTGCACCGACAATAACTAATAAAATGAATAACACTACAAGTAGTGCGAAGCCTGAACCACCGCCGTAGCCAGCGCCGCCGCCACCACCGTTATATCCACCGCTCATTAAAACACCTCCCTTCTAACTCTACTATCCTATGCACCTTTTTTTGTAAAACTTAGGCAATTCACAACGAAACCATTTTGTTTTTAAAACGTTTATGTTATAGTAACGAGGGCATAATAAGACAATTTAAGGAGCGTATTTATTTATGAAAAAAACAATTTTAGCTTTAACTTTAGCCGCATCACTTGGTCTTGCTGCATGTGGAGACTCAAACAATGAAGTCGTATTAACTTCTACATACGGTGATTTCACACAAGAAGATTTTTATAAAGAAATCAAATCTTTAGCTGGTCCACAATTATTAGAGCAAGTTATGATGGATAAAATTTTAGCTGACAAGTATAAAGCTACAAAAGAAGAAATCGACGAAGAGTTCAACGCAGTTGCTGATCAATACGGCGAAAGCTTCCCAACAGTATTAGCTGAAAATGGATTCACTGAAGAATCATTTCGTTCTAACATCCGTTTCAACATTTTAAAATCTAAAGCAGAAGCAGATGTAGAAGTTACTGATGAAGAAATCCAAGCTAAATATGACATTTTAAGCACTGAGTTAAACGGTCGTCACATTTTAGTGGAAGATGAAGCAACTGCAAAAGAGTTAATCGAAAAAATTAACGCTGGCGAAGACTTCGCAACTTTAGCTACTGAACACTCTGTAGACCCAGGTTCTGGCGCTAATGGTGGCGAGCTAGGTTGGTTCTCTACAGGTAAAATGGTTAAACAATTTGAAGATGCTGCTTATGCATTAGAGCTGAACACAGTTTCTGCTCCAGTACAATCTGAATTTGGTTACCATATTATCGAAATTACTGAAAAGCGTAAAATTGAAGGCTACGCTTCTTTAGAAGATGAGAAAGAAACGATCCGCGAAACAGTTGCTGCTGAAAAAGCTGATTGGAATGAAATATCTGCACAATTATTTAAAGATGCTAAAATTGAAGTAAAAGACAAAGATTTATCTGAAGCTTTCTCTCAATATAAATAAAATTAAAAGCGTATTCGATTTATTAATCGAATACGCTTTTTTAAATTTTTTGGAATAAAGCTAAAGGCAAATATACTCCAGTTTAAAAGTAATTAAATTTTCTTTACAAATTCAGATTTAAGCTTCATTGCGCCGAATCCGTCAATTTTACAATCGATATTATGACCATCCGCTGAATCTGGCACTAATCGAATCCCTTTTACTTTTGTGCCCTGCTTAATAGCAGAAGAGCTACCTTTTACTTTTAATTCCTTAATAACGGAAACTGTATCACCATCAACAAGTACGTTACCATTTGAATCGCGAATTACTAATCCATCTTCAACCGCTACATCTTCTGAAGTTGACCATTCATGTGCGCATTCTGGGCACACGAACATTGAGCCATCCTCATACGTGTATTCTGATTGACACTGTGGACAATTTGGTAATTTTTCCATTCCTTAAAACCTCCTACAATTTGTCCCCTCTATACTCGCACAATCCTACTTATTTCACAAGCAATCCTGAGTAACTTATAAAAGTCCGACAAAACTAACAGGCATAAACCGTTAAAATCAAATTCATTTAGATATTCCATTAAAAATCATTTGCTTAACAGCATGTAAAAAATCCTGTTCTCCCATTTGAAGATGATTTGGAATCGATATACTTTGGAATATAAATCCTAACAATAAACTAGGAGGTATTTGATCATTTAGTTTACCCTCTTCATTCCCTTGCTCAATAAGCGATAACAGAGGCTTATACATTTCTTTATGATAGGTTTCTAATACACGTAAATTCTCTTGAATACGATGGATACCTTTATTATTAATCATCTGCGCATAGCCAAGCACTTGGTGCAAATTCTTAGTGTCAAAAATAATTCCCATCAACTGATCAAACTGTCGATCGAAATTATCAGTAGTATTTATGCCTTGAAGACGTTCGATAAAACCCTTCATATTTTGAACCATGAAATCCGTGATTAGCTCTTCTTTATTCATATAATACTTGTATATGGCAGCACGAGATACATCCAGTGTCTCTGCTAATGTACCCATCGTAAATCCTTCATAACCGATTTCTAATAATAGCTTTTCAGTTAAATTAAACATTTCAGTCTTAGAGAATTTTCGATTACGTCCCATTTTACCACCACACTTCTATATTAATAAGTACCTTTAGTATACCATGTTCAGGTGACTTTTTACCTTCTCTACCGCACATAGCTAACCTACACATGTTAGAATCATAGCTTAATTATGAGTTTATTCGCTCGTTTTCAAAATATTAAGAACGTTTATTGTGTATTTTTCCATTTATCAAATAAAAGGGTGTATTATTAAATTAGATAATAATTTTTTAGGAGTGAAGAATAGGATGTTAACGAAAAATCGTGCATATAATTTTAATGCTGGACCATCTGCATTACCTCTTGAAGTTTTAAAAAAGGCACAAAGTGAACTTGTTGATTTCGAAAACAGTGGTATGTCTATAATGGAAATGAGTCATCGTAGTACTGAATTTGAAAAAGTACATAATGATGCGATTAATCTTCTACGTAAAATATATTCGATTCCAGAAAACTATGAAGTACTTTTCCTTCAAGGTGGCGCAAGTCTTCAATTTTCAATGATTCCAATGAACTTCTTAACAGCTGAAAAAACAGCAAGCTATGTAGATACTGGCGCTTGGAGTGACAAAGCAATTAAAGAGGCGAAGCTTTTCGGAAATGTGAATGTTTCTGCTAGCTCAAAAGAAGATCAGCATAAATACATTCCTTCAAATGATGTGTTAGATTTTGAAGAAACAGATGCCTATGTTCACATTACATCAAATAATACGATTTTTGGGACGCAGTGGAAAGACTTCCCTGAAACAGGTGATGTTCCTCTAATCGCAGATATGTCTTCAGATATTTTATCGAAGCCAGTTGATGTTTCTAAGTTTGGCATGATTTATGCAGGTGCTCAAAAGAACCTTGGCCCTTCAGGTGTTACAGTTGTTATCGTACGTAAAGATTTAATTGAAAACGCAAATACTAACATTCCTACGATATTAAAATATACAACACATTCATCAAATAACTCACTTTACAATACGCCACCTACATTCGGTATTTATATGTTAGGCGAAGTGCTTAAATGGGTTGAGGCACAAGGTGGTCTTGAAAAGATTACCGCGCAAAATGAGGAAAAAGCCAAACTGATTTATGATGCAATCGACAATTCTGAAGGCTTCTATACTGGCCATGCAGTAACAGGCTCTCGTTCACTGATGAACATTACATTCCGCGTAGCTGACGAAGTTCTTGAGAAGCAGTTTTTACAAGAAGCAAAAGAAGCAGGATTTGTCGGCTTAAATGGTCACCGTTCAGTAGGGGGTTGCCGTGCTTCAACATATAATGCCGTTCCAGTTGAAACATGTGCTGCACTTGCAACATTTATGAATGATTTCCGTGCGAAGCATCAATAATTTACGCACTTAAAAAAGCTGTGACTCCTCAAATGGGAGCCACAGCTTTTCGTCTATTAATTTGGTACTTCGCTTTGAGCACTCCTGACTGCCCCACTTAAATTAGCAGACTCTTTCAAAGTTGGAATTTCATTAAATTGTTGGCTTATAGAATGAACGGTTATCTAGTGGGAATAAACGCTCCGTAAATTCGCCTGGCTGTGTCTTATCTAAAGCGCGTGTTAGCATATTCATTTTTGCATCAATATTATCAATGTAATGAATCATTTCCGCCTCTTGAATCATTGGCTTTTTCGGGCTGCCCCATTCTTCCTTACCGTGGTGTGAAAGAACTAAATGCTGAAGCAACATTACTTCTTCACCTTCAACACCTAATTCACGTGCTGCTTGGCCAATTTCATTGACCATAATTGTAATATGCCCCAGTAAGTTACCTTCAATTGTGTATGCCGTTGCAACTGGTCCCGTCAGCTCGATTACTTTCCCAATATCGTGAAGTATAATACCCGAGAACATTAAGTCACGATTTAACGTTGGATATAATTCGCAAATTGATTTCCCTAAACGTAGCATTGATACAACATGGTCTAATAAACCCGACGCATAATCATGGTGATTTTTTGAAGCAGCTGGATACACTAAAATTTGCTCATGGTATTTTTTAATTAAATGACGCGTAATACGGGCAATAGTTGGATTTTTTATTTCAAAGAAATATTGTGTTAACTCATCATAAAGTTCTTCCTTCGGTGTTGCAGAAGATGGCACTAAATCATGAATTTGAATCCCTTCTTCTTGACGTGCAGGACGAATTTGCTTGATACGCAATTGATTTTTCCCACGGTAATCATGAATTTCTCCACCTACGCGAACGATTGCTTCAGCACGATAAAGTGTTTCCTGTTCTTCACCTGTGTCCCAAAGCTTCGCCTCAATATCCCCGCTCTTATCCTGCAAGACTAATGACATGAATGGCTTTCCTACAGTTGTTACGCCTTTTGTTGATTGTTTAATTAATAAAAACTGATCTACCTGTTCCCCAGCTTGTAGCTTCGTAATTCCTGTCATTACGAAATCACTCCTTTTTACTATATATTCTAAATAAAATTTTGATTTCACTCTTTATTGTACCACTTTCAGCAAGCCCATTCGATTGAATTAACGTAATTAAATTTTACCCCGGTAGATAAATTTGCTTTATTTATGTAATAAAATTCACATTTTATTCATAGTTACACATTTAATAGTCTGAATTTTTAATGTATAATAAATTATATCTTTAGCAAAAGGGTGATTAAAAATGGAAAACTATCGTTTCACAGCTTTTGAAAAAACAGGAGAAACACTTTTTGATGAAATTTGGACATTCGAAAATGATAAAGATGCAAAACTACAAGGTCAACTGCAAATTAATGAAAAAGGTATGAGCGAAAAAACACACCGTCTCGTAAACCCAATGGGCAAATTAATTTTATTCCACATCTAATTTAATCGATTAAAAAAGTGTTATTCATTTTATCGATGAATAACACTTTTTTCTATCTTATAGATGCTCTAGTACTTCATAAATTTCATGGTTCGATGGCACATGTAGGAACATTCGCTGTCTTACAATTCTTGAAAGCTCTTTATCGATCATCGATGTCGCATAGTTTTCACGATTATCCGAAGCAAACATCGAACGTAACTCATCCTTCATATCATAGAACGAATTAAAATCATGTAATGCCTGCTTTAGCTCTTCTTCATTCAAGACATAATCCTGCGCACGGATTAATAATACGTCATTAAAAATTTCTAGCATTTTTACCGAATCGTCTTGAATGAATAAATCTAAAATTTTTGATGCAATACTTGTCATAATTACACTACCGATAATTAAACCGATAACACCACCGATTAAACTTACAACTGCAGTACTTACAGAAGGTATCGTAAATCCAATGCCTCCGAAAATAAGCATCCCAATAATCCCACCAGTTACACTCGCAGACGTTTTCGTGATATTTTTAAAAAGTTGTTTAGGAGAAAGCTCTCCTTTTATTGCACGTGCAATATCAATCGTTGACATAACACCTGTTACAAGGGCGCCGGTTACTACATTGGCATTTAGCATCATAATTGTCTTCTTTGCAATTGCTGAGCTTAACATCGCCTTTTTAGTCACTGTCGTCGCCATTTTTTTAGCAACGGCCTTCGTGCCATTTTGGACAACTTTCCCCGTAATTCCCGTACCTAAATCAAAATCTGTATTTATCGTATCAAGTTCATGAATAATGACATCTTCGGCGAATGACTCTCCGAAAATCGAAATGCCAGTATAAATTGCATTTTTAATCGCTGTTAAACGGTCTGCCCCGTTCCATTTACTTTGCGCAAATGAAATCGCCACACTCATACTAATTGCAGTCGCCGCTAACTCAATACGTCCATCTTCTTTCTGCACGATTTCATGGATATTTCCAGTCTTAGCGATATGACGAACTTGCGAATACGTGAAGGCACCTTTTTTAATAACGCCCGTTACTTGCTCTAGTGGTAGGCCGTACGTTTGCATGTGAGCAAGAATTGTCTCATACTGTTCAAACGGTACTTCGATTAAATTATTACTCTTACTAGCATCTATAATAAATTGTTGTTGTTTTAAGCAATCTATAGTTTGAATTTCAGTTGGGAAATAGACATTCCAAATTGTAAATTCTGTTTTATTTTTTCCAATCAAAGGTTCCATTTTCTATCCTCCATTTTGCATACTTACATATCATAATCACCTTGACCTATGATGTACAGTATTTTTATTTGGAAAATAGAAGAGGCTTACACTGCGGGAAAAAAATACAGTGTAAGCCTTCATTGTTTTTTATTTATTTACCTTTAAATTCCGGCAATTTTTTTGCGATGAATGCTTGGATTCCTTCAAGGTGATCCGCAGTACCGCGCATTTTCGTTTGGCCACGTTCTTCCCCTTTTAACACAGCCTCTAAATGGGGCAAGTTTGCCTCATGCAGAATTTTTTTCGTTTCAATCATCGCTAAAGTTGGCGCCGCTAAAATTTTTCCTACAATTTGATCGACCGTTGCTGCTGCAGCCTCGTCTGGTACACTGTAATCAATTAATCCTAGTTCGAATGTTTCTTCGGCATTCATCACTTTGCCTTCCCAAATTAATTGTTTCGCTTTTACTGTTCCGACGCGTTCCTTCATAAAGAAGTGCCCACCACCATCTGGAACGAGCCCAATACCAATGAAATTCATCGCGAGCTTACTGGATTTTTCTGCAACAATAATATCACTACCTAACGCTAAGCTAAAGCCTAGTCCAGCTGCCGCACCGTGAATTTGCGCAACAGTAATCATTGGTAACGTATAATAAGCACGCACAAGTCGAGATATGTCGCCCATTATTCCTGCAAAATCATTTGGGTCACCTGATTGCAGCATCATTTTCACATCGCCGCCTGCAGAAAATACTTTCCCCGCTCCCTTGATGACTAATAATTGAACGCTTTCCTCTTTACGTAACGCTTCAAAGCAATCTGCTAATTCGCGCATCATTGTGAAATCCATCGCGTTCATTGCATTCGGACGATTTAGCGTTAATGTTGCCCGGCGGTCTGCCACCTCTAATTGAATTGTTGTATAGCCCATAAATAGCACCCCTTTGCATATTTTAAAAATGAATATCTATTCATTATAATTCGCTAAATATAAGTAAATTCCTTTTATTTACTCAAATGACGTCCTACGGTGCGACCTGTAAATAAACAACCGCCTAAAAACGTCCCTTCTAATGAGCGGTATCCATGTACACCGCCTCCACCAAAGCCAGACACCTCACCCGCAGCGTATAAACCTGATACTCGTTCGCCTGCTTCATTTAAGACCGCTCCCGTTAAATCTGTTTGAAGGCCACCTAATGTTTTACGTGTTAATAAATTCAAGCGAACGGCAATTAACGGTCCGCATGCTGGGTCTAAAATTTTATGCGGCTTTGCAACGCGAATAAATTTATCTCCTATATAATTCCGTGCACCCCTTATCGCTGTCACTTGCGCATCTTTAGAAAATTTATTGTCTATTTCACGATCACGCGCTACAATTTGCTCCTTCAGTTGCCCGAAATCAATTAAATCTGAGCCCACTAATTGATTCATACCTGTCACTAATTCTTCTAATGTTTCAGCTATTATAAAGTCTTCCCCGTAATCCTTAAATGCTTGTACAGGTGCAGGTGGGCCAGGTAAAACTCGATTTAAGACATCCTTAATACTGCGATTTGTGAGGTCTGGATTTTGCTCAGAGCCTGATAGCGCAAACTCTTTCTCGATAATTTTTTCCGTTAAAACAAGCCATGAATAATCATAGCCCGAATTTTGGATTGCTTGTAATGTACTCAACGTATCAAAACCAGGGAAATCTGGTGCTGAAAAACGTTTTCCCGTTGCATCAAACCACACCGAAGACGGCCCAGCTAAAATTCGAATACCATGATTCGGCCAAATCGGATCCCAGTTCTTTATGCCCTCTGTGTAGTGCCACATACGATCACGATTAACAAGTCTTGCCCCTGCCTGCTTTGCAATACCAATCATTTTACCATCCACATATGCTGGCACCCCGCACACCATATTTTCAGGTGGGCTCCCTAAACGAGATGGCCAATTTTCACGTACAAGCTCTAGGTTTGCTCCAATTCCCCCACTTGCCACAATAACCGCATCCCCGAAAAACTCAAAATTGCCAATTTCAACACGCGAACTTTCTTCTCCTCGTTTACCACCGCTCGGCTCAAGTACCTTACCGCGAATGCCAATCACCGCTCCGTTTTTAGTAATTAATTCTGTTACCTTATGGCGCGGCCTATACTCAATCTTGTTGTTTTTTGCAGCAGCCTCTACCTGTTTCGCAAAGGGCTCCACAATCCCTGGTCCTGTTCCCCAAACAATATGGAAGCGCGGCACTGAGTTACCGTGCCCATCAGCCAAAGATCCTCCTCGCTCAGCCCACCCCACTACTGGGAAAAAGCTTATCCCTTTCGATTTTAACCATGACCGCTTTTCCCTAGCAGCAAATTCCACATACGCCTTCGCCCATTCATAGCCCCATCTATCCTCATCCTCTATTCGATCAAATCCAGCTGTTCCTAGCCAATTTTGCCATGCCAACTCATGTGAATCCTTAATACCTAACCTCCTTTGCTCAGGTGAATCCACTAAAAATAACCCCCCAAATGACCAAAACGCTTGCCCACCAATTGACTCTGGTCCTTCTTGATCCACCAATAAAATACGTTTCCCAGCATCAATTAACTCACACGCAGCTGTCAATCCTGCTAGTCCAGCTCCAACGATTATTACGTCATAATTCAAGCTCCAGTCCCCCTTTGTTGTTTTATATTACTTCATTCGATCCACATAAAAATTACCCTCTTTTCATCTCTAATTTTCCATATGAATTTTAGAGAAATCCCCTCATATCCTACTAATATACAGACAGAAAACGCTTTCATCATTAAAAACCGAAATACGAACTATAATCAAAACAGAATCAACAACGTTCGTGATTTATTAGTTTTTCTATTTTTAACCAGTTGTAATTTATGTTTTTTTAAATTAATAATTGACAATACCGAACTATCGGGATTATGATAGGTTTACATTCAAATTATTTAAATATTGCGACGGAGACATGCTTTTTGACCGGAAATTTAAGAGAGCTGATGGTTGGTGCGAATCAGTATTGACGGCAAAATAGTTCCACTTCTGAATAGATTAGCTGAATTAGTAGTAGGTTAATCCGTTTCGTGCACGTTACGCATATGCTTAAGGTTGCGCAATTTCAGCGTAACGAATAAGGGTGGTACCGCGAACTCATTTTCCCAGCTCTTCGCCCCTTACATTTCTATGTGAGGGGTGGGGAGCTTTTATTTTTTCATACAGCTTTAAAAAACACATATTTTTTAATAAAGGGAGAGAATTTAACAATGGCAACTGAACTAATCGAAAAGGCAACAAACACAATTAATATATTTATCGCAGATCCACTAAGTGATGATGGAATTCAACCATTACGTGACGAAACTAATTTAAATCTAAACTTAATTATTGATACAGGCTTATCACAGGAAGAATTAATTTCTAAAATTGCAGATGTGCATGTACTCCTTGTGCGTAGCCAAACGACTGTAACACGTGAAGTTATTGCTGCTGCGAAAAACTTAAAATTAATCGGACGTGCTGGTGTAGGCGTTGATAATATTGATTTACCTGCTGCAACTGAACACGGAATCATTGTAGTAAATGCGCCAGATGGCAACACAAACTCTGCAGCTGAACATACAATTGCCATGATGACATCTCTTGCTCGTCATATCCCTCAAGCTTTTAACACATTGAAAAACGGTAAATGGGACCGTAAGTCATACGTTGGCGTTGAGCTTAAAAATAAAACATTAGGCGTTGTTGGTTTTGGTCGTATTGGCGTTGAGGTAGCTTACCGTGCAAAAGGCTCTCGTATGAACGTAATGGCATATGACCCATTCCTATCTGAGGATCGTGCTGCAGAACTTGGTGTCACAAAAGCTACAGTTGAGGAAATTTGCGCAGTTGCGGATTTCATTACAGTTCACACTCCTTTATTACCTGAAACACGTAACCTTATCAATAAAGAAAAATTCGCAATGATGAAAGACGGCGTACGCATTATTAACTGTGCACGAGGCGGAATCATTAATGAAGACGATTTATATGATGCAATCGTCAAAGGTAAAGTAGCTGGGGCAGCGCTTGACGTATTCGTGGAAGAGCCTGCAACAGATCATAAATTGCTTACATTAGCTCAAGTTATTGCTACACCTCATCTTGGTGCTTCAACGATTGAGGCACAAGAATCTGTAGCAGTTGATGTTTCTAATGATATTATTAAATTCTTTAACACAGGTACAGTTACAAACCCAGTAAATATGCCTTCTATCCCGAAAGAAAAGCTTGCTGAAGTTGAGCCATTCTTTGCACTTGCTGAAAAGCTTGGTAAATTCCTAATCCAAGTAACTACTGGTGCTATCCAAGAATTAAATATTTCTTATGCAGGTGAAGTAGCACACTTTGATGTTCGTCCATTAACTTCAAATGCAATTAAAGGGCTTCTTTCAACAAATCACGGAACGCACGTAAATAATGTAAACGCGCGCTACCTAGCTGAACGTGTTGGGATGAAAATCCATGAACACAAAACAACTTCGGCAAAAGGTTTCACGAACTTAGTGACAGTTGAAATTAAAACAGATAAGGAAACGCATTCTGTAGCTGGTACGCTTCTTAACGGCCTAGGAGCTCGTATCGTAAAAGTGGAAGGCTTCGTTGTTGATGTTAAACCAGAAGGCAATTACCTTTATATTAAAAACCAAGACAAACCAGGATCAATTGGCCGCGTAGCCACAAAATTAGCTGAAAGCCAGATTAATATAGCGACAATGCAAGTAGGTCGCGACGTAATCGGAGGCTCTGCTATTATGATGCTAGGTGTCGATAACGATCTTACAGCAGATGAATTAGCAGCTGTTGCAACACTTGAAAATATTGATGAAGTAAAATCAATTACACTTTAATTTTCATTACATTAAAAAAGAACTACTTGGCTTGTAAAAATGCTGAGTAGTTCTTTTCTATATATATGATTTCATCTTATTTATTTAGAAATAAGAATGATAAATATTCTTCTGTTTCGGGAATCTCGGCAATTTGATTTGACGTGAAATCAATATTTTGCGCTACGGCTAACCCAACGACTACGACTAAAAAGAAAATGCCAATACCTATTAACGCGGATAACATTTGGTGTACTTTTTTCATTTCTACATTTGAGTCATATTTCGTCCTTTTACGTGTCATTTGGAGTAACCTCTGTTCATTTTGCGGTTTCTTTAAGACGTAAGCACAGGTTTTGCATAAATAGGATATATGCTCATTTGTGTTTACTTGGACAATTGAGATTTGGTCATGCGATCGATTACAATTTTCACATGTGCATGGATATGTTGTGTTCATGTAGATCGCCTCCCTTAGATTCTGATTGATATTATTATACGATACATTATCAGAAAATTCACGCTAAATAATTTATTTTTCTTTGTTATAAAAAAGAGGCTATGTTAAATGGGCTAAGTATGCAGATTTTATTCAGAGCGTGAGCCATTACATTGTTAAAACCTTGTTAAAAAACAATTGGGCATAAAAACTGGTCCTACGTCAAATGTTGGGGTGTACCTAAAATTAGTCATTGATTTCAGTAGACCCTTTCTCACGAAAGGCGTTGATTGGAGCTCCGTGGGCCCGACGCTTTTCTGGGGGCACGGCTCCAACTAACTAATTCCTGCCTTTACGGAGGCAGAAAATTAGTGGATTTTCCGCACGTGCTAATCCCCTGGAAGTCGCGGGCCCCCTCCGCTCCAATCAACGAGCACTATCTAAGGTGATTCGCGCGCGTTTTGCTTTAAAATGCTTATGCTTTCTAAATTCATAAGCATTCTTTTTAATAACCTTTGAAGTATTATTAATTCCTAATTTTAATTGTTTTAACGCCACAAGAGGGACAAACCTTTTCTGTCAGCCATTCAAGTATATAAAAAAGTGTAATTTATATATGAAATCCCCAACAAATAGTATAGAGCCAAAAAACTGTATATGAATAAAATAAAGAAAAACACTTAAAACATTGATATAATAATGTTTTAAGTGTCTCTTATTGTGTCCCTATACTTTTATTATAAAATTTCATTATTCTTGTCCTTTAAAATTGGAAATTTCCGGCAATTGTTAAGCGCCTATTTTATTTAGAAAATCTTTTATTTAGCAAAGCTTGTTCTGTCCCACCTTTAAACTAATACTGGACTTAATTTCTTTTGCTTACTCCCCTTTAGTTTAATAACAATGAATGGAATTAAACTTCCTTCCAATAAAGTTAGCAGGTACGGGGTTGAGTTCTAATTCTCTTGACCAAACAGAGAGCTGACCAATATGGTGAATTTCATGGGCAACTACATGATGTAATATTTCCCCAACAGTATATTTATCTTCATCCCAAGGGACACATATAACTTTTCCTTTTAATTCATCTAAATTTATTTTTAGAAATTCAGCAATTTCATTTCGGAATTTATTTGAAATAAATTTAACTTTATCAAGCGTATCATAATCAGTAAATTCAACTACTATGTCTTCTTTACCTTGAACACCACGTAGCCAACTATATTCAACATCAATAATGTGAAAAAGGGTATATAAAATACTCCCTACTCCACCAGTTCGGTCTTTTATTAACTCTTCATTTGATATTTGATTACACCATTCAAACCATTCATCTCTTACTTGCCAGTTATATTCAAAAAAATTTATCAATAAAATCCTCCCTCATTCAGCGCTTAAGTGGCCTCGCTCAATTTACTAATTAAAACTGTTTAATTAATTGCACGAATTCCGTTAAGTTAGCCACCTCATAAGTTGGAGGTACATCTGTATTCGGTGCTTTATTTTCACGGTTAATCCAAACATTTTTCATCCCAACTCGTGATGAACCTAAAATATCTGTTTTTAAATTATCGCCGACCATAATTGCTTGCTCGGCCTGAATCGATGCCTTTTCTAATACATACTCAAAAATCGATGCATCCGGTTTCCCTTTGCCAAAGTCTCCTGAAATAATTATATGGTCAAAATATGGCGCTATTTCTGGCGTGATTTTCAATTTTAAATTTTGTAGGCTTGGCGCCCCATTCGTCAGTAACACTAATTGATATTTCCCTTTTAATTCATCGAGAACTGCAAATGTATCCTCGTATAAAAATGGATGTTTTATACGCTCTTCCACAAAACGCTCGCCTAGTTCAGCCCCTAATATTTCATCTTGAACACCTAGTGCCGCGAGCCCGTTCGTCCATGCAGCTGCACGGTAACCTGGTACGATTTCTTTCATTTTTTGAAATTGTGGTGTTGGATCATCAAATGTCCCCCATAAACCTTCAAAAGGATTAATGCCAATTAGCACTGTGTAATCATACGTGTCATAGCTCTCGTATAAAGCTCTTGCCGCTGTTTGAACAGCAACTTCAAGTTTTTTCGCTTCAACAGCAACGACTGTACTTGCATATTCACATGTTTTCTCAAATGCTGTTTTTACTGATTTCTGGTCCCATAAAAGTGTATCATCTAAATCAAAAATTATCGTATGTAGTGTCATTTTCATTATCTCCTAAAGATGCTTTTTTCTTATTTTAACATAATTCCGAAAACAATAAAGGCGATTCCATTTAGGGATTTTCTAGTCATACTAGTCCCTATTTGAAATCGCCATTTTTTTATGTTTTATCTCTTAGCTTTTGCATCAAACTACTCATCTTATCCTTTTGCATAGCTGTCTCATCAGTTAACACTGTCACTAAAAAATGCTTGCCATCCTCATCAATTGTAACGATGTCGCCTTGCTTAACTTCTGTATTTAGCTCCGTTCGATGAATAATTTTTTGCTCAGTTTCCTCTGGCTGTCGTAAAAATATTGCGTAATCTCCTTCAAAACGATCTAACGTAAATTTATTGGAGTTCACTAACAATTTCCCCTTTCGCATAGCATTATTAAAAATCTACTTTAGCTGCGGGCTTAATCGAACTTGTTGCGCCAACGCCTGTCCATTCAGCTGCATTCACTTCATAGGATGTACCATTCGAGGAAACGATAATCGTCCCTGTTTCAGCCGTACCGTAAATTTTACTTCCTACTTGCTGTAGACCTGTTACAACCTCTGCATGCGGATGTCCGTATGAATTATCTTGACCATAACTTAAAATCGTTACTTCTGGTTGAACTGCTTGTAAAAATGCTTGCGAGCTACTCGTATTAGAGCCGTGATGTCCTGCCTTTAAAACAGTTGCTTTAATATTTTCATTACGTAGCATTAAATTTTCCATTTCAATACCTGCATCTGCTGCTAATAAATATGAAATTTCCCCATGATTAATTTTTAACACGATGGATGCTTCATTATTATCTGTCGCATGTTCATCCGCACTAATAACTGAAATGACAAGCTCATCATCTAAAGGAACTGTATCGCCCACTTTTGGCACCGTATAAGGTATGTTCTTTTGATCAACCAAGGAAATCATTTGTTCAAATGTTTGTGATGTATGCACTTTACCTGAATCGATAAATTCATTTACCTTAAATGCACCGAGTACCGAAATAAGTCCGCCAATGTGGTCTGCATCTGGATGTGTTGCAACAACATAGTCTAGCTCGCCCACACCCTGCTCAATTAAATAATCGACAACCTCGTCACCGGAACCCTTTACACCACCATCGATTAACATAAAGTGATTATTTGGAGACTCCACTAAAATTGAATCCCCTTGTCCTACATCGATAAAATGAACTTTTAATTCATCCCCTGAAATAGTTGAAGTTAAGGTTGTCGTGTCATTTTCCCCTCTTACTTTATCCGAGCTTCTTTCTTGTTTTGTTTCGTATTCATCGATAACCGAATCGTTTACGCCGTCTCCCATAAACATCATGTACGATATAAATAAAATGGCTACTACTAAGCCTATTTTTTTCAATTCATTTCCCTCTTTTTACAATCTTTTTAATTCTATTTTTAACCAACTATTACTTATACAATTCATCTAGAATTTCAATTTTCCGTTTTATTGCATCTTCAAACGTCATAATATATGCCGCTGGATCTTTTGGATTATGGAATTGTGTGATTTTCCCTGTTTCTGGATGCACAAATTTTGAAGAAGCACCACAGCCAATGCCTAAAATCGTCTGAACTTCTTCCATAATAACAATATTGTAAATTGATTCTTCTCCTGGTTTACAATAGCCCACATTTTCTAGATTACCTAAAATATTTTTTTGACGATATAAATAATAAGGCACATAGCCATTTTGCGCAGTCCAGTCCGTAGCCATTTGCATCATTTCGCTTACAGTTTCGCGACCTGCTACTTTATATTTATCCTTATTGCGCGTCATTTCTGAAGCACGTTTGAAGGAAAGTGTGTGAACCGTTAAGCTTTCTGGCTGCATTTTTGCCGATTCATCAAGTGAATGTTGGAATTCCTCGATACCCTCATTTGGAAGGCCAATAATTAAATCCATATTAATGTTGTTCATGCCCATTTCACGAGAAAGCCAAAATTTATCCACGGTTTCTTCCACAGTATGATGACGCCCAATTGCCTTTAACGTTTCTTGTGTATAACTTTGTGGATTTACAGAAATGCGGTCAATTCCCCATTTTTTAAGTACCTCAATTTTTTCTGGTGTAATTGTATCGGGACGACCTGCTTCTACTGTAATTTCACGGATCGATTGTGGATTTGGGAATGCATCAAACATGGTTTGATAAAGTGCATCCATTTCATCCGCCTCTATGGATGTAGGCGTACCCCCACCCCAATAAATTGACGTAATACGCATATTTTTTTCTGTTAACCATTTGCCCATTTCGCGTAATTCGATGTGTAAACCGTCAATGAACTTATCTACACGTCCTGCTTTACGATTCGAACCAATGGCATAGGCTGGGAATGTACAGTATGCACACATCGTCGGACAGAATGGTACACCGATATAAATCGAAATTTCCTTGTGTAATTCATCAAGGTCTGGAATTACGTTTAGCTGGCATTTAACGATTTCTTTTAATAAATTAATTTTGCTATCTGATATGCGGAAATCCGTTTTTAAAATTGTAAAAATCTCTTCTGGGGATTTGCCCTCTTTGCGGAATTTATGGTAAAGCTTCGTGGGGCGAATACCCGTTAAAATTCCCCATTGCTGCGTCATACCCGAGTACTGCTCTAGTACATCTAGCATGACATGCGACAATGCGCGCTTGATTCGAATGTTACGTTCTTTTTCCGTGCCTTCTGTTGCGTAGTCGATTGAATAACTGCTTGTAAAAGATTGCCCCTCAACTTCCATAGTCGCCTTTGTGTGCACAGAGAAATTCGCAGCTACATTATAGTCAAATGAAATCGCCATATTTGCGCCGTCTTGTGTAAATTGAATAACTGAATCCTCATAAAAAAGATTCGCAATATGGTTTAATACGCGATTCCAGTCCTCTTTAAATTTTTCATTTATGTGTATCGTTTTCATAGGTTTCTCTACTTTCGTAAGTTCATTATTGATATGCCTTCTATTGTAACAAATTATTTATACATGCTAACACTAAAGTTGCATTGTTAAGTATACTATATTTGCAATAAAAAAAGCGTGGCGCCAGTTCACTTCCGACTGACTCCACGCTTGTTATTCTTATAGGCCTTCGTATAATCCTTGGATCGGTTGGAATAATACGCGGTTTACTTCTTCAATAATGTTCGAAAGTGCCATTTCAGCTTCAAGCATTGCTAAAATTTTTGGATTTGATTGTGCAAGTTGTGCAGCTTTTTGAACGTAAGTCATTTCTTCTTCTGAAATTTCCTCGCCGGCCATTTGCTTTTGTTGTAATTTTAATTGGATATCACGGAAGTTTGTGAAGAATGTTTTTGCTTCTTCATCAGAACGTACTTCTTCAACTGCTGTTTCTAACGCTTTGAACTCATCCATTTTACGGAAAGTCCCCTGTAACTTGTTAATATCATCATAAATGTTAATCATTTTATAATCCTACTTTCATTCATTAATTTAGTTTGTGAAAAATACTAGTAACCCTTGAATAATACCAATAAATGCACCGATAAATCCACCTAAATAGGTAATCATGCGCAGTTCTTTTTTCGATATTCCTAACACTAAGTCCTCTAACTGCTGGACAGGGAAACTATCCACTTGTTCGCGTACAAGTTCTTTAATATTCAGCTTATGCAGAACGCCTTCAAGTTTATTCGAAGCTTGTTTAAAGCCGTTATCCACTAATCTCGGAATGAACGTCTGTTTCGCCCAGTCATTCCCTTGTGGCCAATAGTCGCGGATCGTTTTATCTAAACGTGTTTCAATTGCTAGTTGTTGCTTCACATACCCTTGAACGTTTTCAATCATTGGCTCAAATTCAATCTCAGTTAAGAAGTCCATTACAGGGAGTTGCTTCAGCTTGTCCCATTCTGATGTGATCATCGTTTCGAGTAATTGTGTCGTTCCCGGTGCTTGTAAAAACTTCACTAATTCCTTTTGAATTTTTTCTACGATAGCTGTACCGTCGCCCACGAACATTTGAATCATGCCACCAAATGAACCTTTTGATGATAGGAAATCATCTAACATATTTTTAATCGTTGCCGTTCCAGCTTCAGAAGTGAAGTAATCCTCACCCTTTAATAAAATTTGCTCAATTACGACTGGAATTTTATTTTCGACTAATTTCTGAATTTCTAATGGGAGCAGCTCATTAATTGATTTTGTGGATAAGGTATTTTTCATTGATTCAAATTGCATGACAATGACGTCATCAATTTTATTTTCCACAGTTGTTGATAAATTTCGGACACCTGCTAAATCGACCCATTGCTGAATCGTTTTATTACTATGAAATACTTCTTGTTCCACTTTTTCTTGCACAAAATTCAACACCGTCTGATGTACTTCAGACGACATAAATTTTTTACGGAACATTTCAGGTGTTAATAAATACTTCGTCACGGTTTCACCTAAAGAAATCGCCAATTGATCACGGCGTTTCGGGATTAAACCTGGTGTAAATGGTAGTTGCCATTTTCCGATAAATACCGGATTATATGGTCGAAATAACATTTTTATTGCTAAATGGTTTGTCGAGGCACCTAAAAATGCACCGATTGCGCCCATCACTAACATCGATGTAATTAAATTCATCAAAATCATCTACTTTCTATTAAGCTGCTTTTTATTATATCAGAGGCATTTCAATAAAAGGAAATATTAACCTACCACTTGCGCGACTAGCGCACTATTTAGTACGATTGAATAGGGAGGGAAGTTTCATGATTCAACATTTTAAATACAAGCCTTTATTCGAAAACACACAATTACCTGGTTGGGGGATAGACTTCTTTTTTAAGCAAACGCGCTTTCACGCAGAATATAAAAAAGATGGCAAAATTATCTTTGTTGGCGTAGCACCAGATGTAGCTGATTTAGAAAATGTAGAAAAAATGATTCACGAATTAATGCTTTTCCACGTTTACGACTGATTTACATACACAGGGCTCCACTCAGCAAATAATGCATGAGTGGGCTTTTTATTTTTGAGAGCCAGCAAGAAGCTAGTCACGAAAACGTTGCCATAGGAGTTCCTAATGCCTTTTAAACTAGAAATTACTTTTGATAAATATATACCATCAAACATCTAGGTGAATGAGAACCTTTTAATCAATTTGTTCTTTATATTTCCGTCCAAACATGAAATAGAAATATGTTGACGCTATTAAATAAATAATCCCTGTAATCGAAAATGTATACACATAGCCCCAATATGAGCCAAATGTCGTCACTAGCATCGCTGCTGGAATCCCCATCGTCGCCCACCCTAAGTTAAAGACCATTTGATTGACCGAGTTGGCAAAGCCTTTATAGCGGTCATCCACAATATCCATCGCGATTGCACTCGTAATTGGATTCCCTGCATTCATTAATGCCTGACGCATTAAAAAGCCAAGTGATGCGAGTGGTAGTGAATTCGTGAACGCTGTTAAAAATAAAAATGGAATCGATGCAAATTGGAAGATGACAAGTGCGCGCACCTTGCCCACACGTTTCACAAGCATCGGCCCGATTAACATGGCAACTGCTGTCATCGCTGATCCTAACGCCAATATTAATCCGATATATGTATTTGAAGCATCAAATCGATTTGAGAAATATAAGTTTAAATAAGGAATTACGAGTCCAGAGCCTGTACCAATTAACAGATTCGCTAAACTAAATAGCAAAATCATTTTTAAATTGCGTCTTAAAACAGAGTGATCCTTTTTTGGCTTATCTTCAGACACGGCTTTATCCACAGTTACTTTTACTTTATTCGTTATTTTAAATAAAGGGAGTATACCGATTAAAAAGATTAACCCACCTGCAAATAGCGAGTATCGGATACTTAATACAGCATCAAGACCACCGATTTGGAACAGGTCTGCAACAATCCCACCTAATAAACTTCCAACTACATTGGCCACAGTTACTAATGAAAAATGAATACTAAATAAATGCATACGCTCCGTTGGCAATGAGTTTTCAGCCAAAAATGGGACACCCGATACTTGCACAAACGCCCAAACAATTCCCGTAATAAAGGCTAACATCAACATAGGCTGCTCTGTTGTTACAACACTTCTTGCTACAAGCATGACCGCCGTTATGGCCGTTCCAAATAATATGACATTTTTACGTCCTAAACGGTCACTAAGCAGCCCTGCTGGTACGAGCATAAAAACTAATGCTAACGCATGAATAGAAATAACACTGCCCGTCACCGTTTCACTTAAGCCAAGCTCCTTAATATATAAATTGTACATGACCGCAAACATGCCCATACCAATTTGAATTAAAAAATTGGCCAACATAAAAAGACGTAAATTCCGATTGAATGACTTTATCATTATCACCCATTCATGAAACCATTTTTTCAAGCTTTCCACACCTTTCACGCAATATTTCGACACTCTAAATATACGATAGTCGTACTAACTATACAATCCTTTCATAAGAAAAAGGGGCTAGAAAATACTAGCCCCCTCTCTATCTATTAACTTAGTGCATTCGATTGTAAACGGTACATCATTTCATAACGGCCACCGATTTCGAGTAACTCATCATGTGTGCCCATCTCAACAATTTCACCGCGATCTAACACTAAAATTTTATCTGCATTTTTAATTGTTGAAAGTCGGTGCGCAATAATAAATGTCGTGCGCCCTTGCTTCAACACGTCCATTGCATGCTGAATAATTTCCTCAGTTTCGGTATCAATATTTGACGTCGCCTCATCTAAGATTAAGATGGCTGGGTCAAATGCTAACGCACGAGCAAACGAAATAATTTGGCGTTGACCAGAAGAGAGTGTGCTACCTTTCTCAATTACAGGCTCATCGATGCCCTCCGGTAAATGACGCAGCACTTGATCACCACCAACAGCCTTAATCGCAGCCTCAACCTGTTCACGTGTCACACGCGGATCATTTAAGCTAACATTTGATGCAACTGTCCCCGTGAATAAGTACGGATCCTGCAATACAATACCCATATGCTCACGAATTGCTTGACGTGAAAGGGTAGAAACATCTTTCCCATCGATTAAAATGCGCCCTTGCTGTTGATCATAGAAACGGAATAATAAGTTCATAATCGAGCTTTTTCCTGATCCAGTATGCCCAACAAGCGCTACTGTCTCACCTTTTTTCGCTTCAAATTGAAGATTTTTCAGTACGTACTCACCCTCTTTATAAGCAAACGAAACATTTTCAAATGAAACATTTCCTTCATAACGAGTAATACGCTCCTTACTTACTTCTTCACCATCAATATCTAGCACTTCGAAAATTCGATCTGCCGCGACTAATGAACGCTCCATCTGTGAAAATTGGTTGACGATATTAATAATCGGATTAAATAGACGCGTAATGTAATCCACTAGTGCATACAATGTACCCGCCGTTACATAGTCCATCGTTTCCATTGATTTTGTGCCGAAGAATAAGATGAAAATTAGGAATGCCCCGATTCGGATAACACCAATTAAATTATGTTGTGTCGATGCATCAAGAACGAGTAGCTTACGATTATTTTCATAATGCTCATTATTCATTTCATCAAATTCATTTTTCATCTGCTCTTCACGACGGAACGCTTGGATAATTGTCATCCCGTTTATTGACTCATTAATCATTGCGTTAATATCGGCAATTTTCGTGCGCACGATATGATTGTATTTCGATGAATATTTACGATATAAAATCATCCACGCATAAATAAATGGTATAAGAGCCAGTGCAATTGACGCGATTTGCCAATTTAAATAAAACAGCACTGCATACGCACCAATTACCGAAACGATACTCATTGCAAAGCTTGAAAGTACTGTCACATATAAATTTCGTACCGCTTCTGTATCATTTGTGATACGTGCAACAATTTTCCCTGCTGGTAAACTATCAAAATAATTTACCGGTAATTTTTGAATATGTCCAAATACATCTTTACGCATTTTTTGCACAACACGATTCGCACCGTATTGCAGAGACATTGTCATAAAGAATCTAAATACCGCTGAAATAACGGCAAGACCAAAGAATACAGATAACAGCACGACAATCGGCTGCACCTCAATTGTGCCGGGTTTCATGTAATTATCGATTAAATGACTAATAATTAATGGCCCAGCTAAATCTGTAATAACCGCAATCATTAAAAATGCTAAACCAATTAATATTGGCTTTTTAAAATGTTTCCCATACTGGAATAAACGATCCCATCTCGACATCTATTCCACCTCCCCTAGTTGCTGACGATCATATTGCTCTTTATACCAACCGCCTAGTGCCACTAAAGCTTCATGGGTACCTTCTTCAATAATTGCGCCATTGTCAATTACAATAATATGTTCTGCGTGTTGAACACCTGATAGACGGTGCGTTGAAATAATTGTGGTCTTACCAGCACGCTCACGCTGAATATTTTCAATAATTTTAGCTTCCGTTTTTGCATCAACTGCTGATAACGAATCATCTAAAATTAGAATTTCTGGATTTTTAATTAAAGCACGTGCAATCGATACACGTTGTTTTTGTCCGCCAGAAAGAGATACACCCTTTTCGCCAACCATTGTTTCGATGCCTTGCGGTAAAACTTCTAAATCCTTCTCAAAATAGGCAAGTTGAATCGCCTCTCGAATTTCTTCCTCTGTTGCATCCTCTTTACCAAACTTGATGTTATCGCGAATCGAGCGTGAGAATAGCACGTGATCTTGTGGTACATAGCCAATCCAATCAAGTACATCTTCTTTTGGTAGCTTCGATAAGTTCACACCACCAATTAATAACTCACCATCACCTAAAGGATACTGGCGCAGTAGCTGACGGATGAATGTCGTTTTACCTGCCCCTGTTTTCCCAACAATACCGAGTGTATGCCCTTTTTCTACGCTAACCGAAATTTTCTCCAAGTTCTTCACCTGCGAAAGTGGATATTGGAATGTGAATGAATCAAAGCCAATTGAAGTTGGCGAATCTACATTCTCCGGCTTTTCTGGGTTAATAACTGCATCCACCGTTTCAAGTGTTTCTTGAACGCGGTCAAGAGATGCATTCCCTTGCTGCAGCGTATTAATTAGCTCGCCAATCGCAAACATTGGCCAAATTGCTAATCCTAAGTAAACCGTAAAGGTAATTAATTGCCCAACTGTTAAACCGCCATTTGATACAAGAACTGCCCCGTAGCCAAATGCAATAATATAACAAATTGACGTACCAATTTTTGTGATTGGCATAAACAATGCATTTACCTTCACTACCGCCATATTTTTCTCAAATACTTCTTCACTATGATCTGCGAATCTCTTTTCATCCGCTTCTTCCTGCACGTAAGCACGCACTACACGGACACCTGCAACTGATTCAAGTACTTGGTCATTTAACCCGCCAAATGATTCTTGCGCTACCATAAAACGTTGGTGTACGACTTTACCTATTACTTGCATTAAATACGCCATAATCGGAATTGGAATCATCGCTAGCAGTGTTAATTTCCAAGACACGAACATCCCCATCGCAATAATAATTGCAATTAAGTACACTGTTGAGTCGATTAGCGTCATAATCCCAAACCCGGCTGTCAACGATACAGCATTTAAATCATTGGTTGCACGGGCCATTAAATCACCCGTACGATTTTTTTCATAAAACGTTGGTGTCATTTTTAAAAACTGATGCATTAAGCGGCGACGTAAAATTCGCTCGAGCGTAATCGCACCGCCAAACAATTGATATTGCCACACAAAATTTGAAAAATAAATACCGATAATCATGATTATGAAATACGTTGCATATTGCATTAAACGTTCACTCGTCATCATTCCCGTAGTCATTTCATCGATCGCACCACCAATTAAAAATGGCGGTACAATTTCAATTACACTTGCCGCAATCATCAATACAATTGCTACGGTGTATCGCTTCCAATACTGCTTAAAAAACCATTTCAACTTAAATAACACGTCAAACATGTTGTGAAAACCTTCCTTCTATGTTGGTTATTTCTAGTGATGCATGTAAAATGCTTCTAGTTCCATCCGCTAATCGTCTGAAATATAATATTCCTTTACTAGCTTACGAATCAAAAAATCTTTCATTCTATTTTCCCCCTTTAAATTTACGCATATAAATTAGAAAGCTAGTTTCTTCCTTTTTACAGAAGTGAAACCGTATCTCAAACCTATTTTTTGCAATAAAAAAGGCACTTACCTAAATTTAAGGTAAATGCCTTAAAAAAAGATACAGGGGTATCCTGTATCTTTCCTTATAACTATGCGCGTTCGAATAAACAAACTAAAAGGAAATATATAGGAGGTGACTATTCAATTTAATTACTGGCGTGTTAATTAGAATCATCATAATCATACTCCCTTCCATTTATTTGTTATTTCTCTTTAAGATTAGCATATCCGTTTTTTTATTGTCAATATATTTTGAAAATATTAATAATTAACTTTCAATAATAATGTTTCAATATTTATCCACTAAAGGCAATTGTGCCAATTTCATTATTTGTTTTTTTCATCAAAATATTTTATGATATAATTATTAAAATTTTTTACACATAGGAGGTGTATTCTTTATTTGCCCCGCTCATTCGCGCTGTAAATAAAGACTTATTTGGACGTAGACATAGTTGAGCTAACCATAAGGCTCGGAGTATTTACTCTATTGATTGCCGCTACGGCATTTTTTGTTGCAACAGAGTTTGCAATTGTTAAGGTAAGATCCACTCGAATTGATCAATTAGTGGCAGAAGGAAATAAAAAGGCTATTAAAGCGAAAAAAGTAATTTCAAACCTAGATGAATATTTATCTGCCTGCCAATTGGGGATTACAATTACAGCCCTAGGACTTGGTTGGTTGGGTGAACCAACATTTGAAATACTTTTACACCCGATATTTGACCTTATTGGACTAACGAATACAGTTTCTTTATTCGGTTTAACAATCTCAATTTCGGCGCTACTTTCTTTCGTCATTGCTTTTTCAATTGTGACATTCTTACACGTTGTCGTAGGGGAATTGGCACCAAAAACACTAGCAATTCAAGAAGCAGAGGCCGTTACTTTACATTTAGCTGGCCTAATTATTTTATTCCATAACATCATGTATCCATTTATTCGTGTTTTAAATGGTTCTGCACGTGCATTAACGGGCATGTTTGGTTTGAAAATGGTTGGTGAATCGGAGGAAGCCCATTCTGAAGAGGAGCTGCGCATGCTTTTGACAGATAGTTTAAATGGTGGCGAAATCAATTCTTCTGAATACGAGTATGTGAACAGTATTTTTGAGTTCTCAGATCGTATTGCCAAGGAGATTATGGTTCCTCGAACTGAAATTACAAGTATCGAGAAGGATTTTACTTTGCGTGAAGTTTTTGAAGTAATGGGTGTTGAGCAATACACACGTTACCCAATTACGGACGGAGATAAAGATCATGTAATCGGCCTTGTTAATATGAAACACTTATTAACGGCTTATATTAAGGACCCAAATAATGGGGATAAATTAGTAACTGATTACATGCAACCCGTTATTCGCGTAATCGATACTATGCCAATTAGTGACCTACTTTTAAAAATTCAAAAAGAGCGTATTCATATGGCAATTTTAATGGATGAATATGGTGGAACATCTGGTTTAGTAACGATTGAGGATATTATCGAGGAAATCGTCGGCGACATTCAAGATGAATTCGATAACGATGAAATTCCTGAAATTCAAGAAATTAAGAAAGATCATTATATTTTAGATGCAAAAATGCTACTACAAGAAGTAAATGATCTACTTGGTACAACGATTGAAGATGATGATATCGATACAATTGGTGGTTGGTTCATGACGCAATACTATGACGCCATTGAAGGCGATAAAGTGGATCAACAAGGCTATGAGTTCAAAATTAAAGAGCTAGATGGTCACCATATTCTATATCTTGAAGTTACGAAATTACCTGTAATAGAATCTGATGAGAATATAAAAGGGAAATAATATTCCCAACCTAAATTCTCCTGATATTAAATATTTAAAAGGCAATCCATTATATAAATGGATTGCCTTTTTATATTTGCGCAAGTTCTTTTGCCAGTCTATATAGCATTACAATTGAAGCAAATAAAAAAGGTGACGTTTCTTACAATAAATGGTATATTAAGGAAATATAAAGGAGTTATTAACTTTAAATTGGAGGTGGAGTTTTGAGTAAAAGCTTTTGGATTCCGTTAATTGCATCATTTGGAACGATCATATTACTATATATAATAGGCTTTATAGCTAATATAGATTTTCTTGTATTTAAATTTTCACTGTCATATACTGAAGTTTCTTTAAACCCAATTCTTGCGGGCATATTAGTGGGGTTTATTAGTGAACGGATAATCAAAATGAAATCTCAACAAGCGACATAATAAAACCCTCTAAACGTTGGCATATCAACATTTAGGGGGTTCTTCTTAATTCTATTCATATAATGTGAATTTCATAAAGTATCAAAATCCTTATTGGCCACTACCTTCAGTCAAACCATGCTTCACCGCATATAGTGCTGCTTGTGTACGATCTTGTACAGTTAATTTGATGAAAATATTTGAGATATGTGTTTTCACCGTTTTTTCCGTCACAAACAAGGATGACGCGATTTCTCGGTTGCTCTTGCCCTTCGTCAGCTCGGCCAATACATCTTGCTCACGTGGCGTTAATGGATTACGGATATGCGGTTTATTTTCATCCTCGCGTAAGCCTTCCTCTAAATTACTCGTTGCATGTGGATGAATTGTATTTTCGCCACGCATAATTTGGCGTATCGATTCAACTAGCTCGTCCGGCTCTATATCCTTTAACTGATAGCCAGATGCCCCCGCCTCTAACGCTGGCAATACATGGTCCTTGTCCGAAAAACTCGTTAGCATTAAAACATGCACATGTGCCCATAGTGATTTAATTTGTTTCGTCGCTTGTATACCATCCATTTCAGGCATCACTAAATCCATCAGCACAACATCTGGTTGTAATGATTTAACTAGCTCAACCGCTTCTAGGCCATTTTTCGCCTCGCCAACGACTTCTATATCCTTTTGTGTCTTCAAGAAAAATAATAATCCACGGCGCACCACGTGGTGATCATCTGCTATTAATACTTTAATCATTTATTTTCCTCCTCAGTAAGGTAGTCGAATTGTTATCTCCGTACCCTTCCCTAATTCACTACACCAAACCGCTGTCCCATTTAACACCTTTACACGATCCTTAATGGATTGAAGACCAAGAGAGGGTATATTACGTTCAGAAATGACAAACCCTCTGCCCTTGTCCTTTATAACAAGTTCTAAATCCTTTGCCGTTACTTGAATCGATAAAGTCGCCTCCATAATGCCTGAATGGCGTCTTACGTTATTTAATGCCTCCTGTGCAATACGGAAAAGTGCTTCTTCCACTCTTGAAGGAAATTGAATAACACCTGAAACATTCGACGTTAGCTTTAACCCGAGCATTTCGGCATAATTTTTTATTGCTTCTATTAATCCACTCTCTAATCCTTGTGGGCGTAATTGCCAAATTAATGCGCGCATTTCGGTTAATGCTTCTTGTGTAAGTTGTTGAATTTCTTTAAATGTTTCCTTTAACTCCACTTGCTCTGTCATTTCAACGCCAGCACGTGCCGTTAATGTTACCGAAAATAATAATTGATTAACGGAATCATGTAAATCTCTGGCTAGGCGATTGCGCTCCTGTACAAGTGCAATTTCTTGTTGTTCCTTCGTTAAATAGATGCGCTTGATGGCCGAGCCCATTTGAAATGCTACAGATTCTAGTAGCTCTAAATCCTCTTCTGAAAATCGAACCGTATTACTAGAAGCTACATTTAAAAGGCCAAAACGCTCCTGACCAATTTGCAGTGGTACTGTGGCGTGGTGCGTAATCCCTGCGTTATTAGGTACTTCTTCAATCGCCGCTTCTATACGCTGACACTCAATAATATTCGAGGCACGCTCTAGTTCTTCATTACGGAAGCGGGATACACACCAGCAGCCACCTTTATTTAAATGCTGGCAGTTATTATGTGCCAAGGCATTTGGAAGATCCTTGTGTGCAACTAACTCTGCCTTGCCCTTTTCCCCTATGAAAAAGATCCAGCCTGTTTCAAATTTCGTGCCATCTATAAATTTCGAAAGTGCACCATTTAACATTTCTTGCATATTAGTTTCTTCATTCAATAATTCTGCAATTTCTTTTAAAATTGTAATATTAGAATGATCATTGGACTGCATAAGTGCACCTCCCTTTTGAATTGCTTTTTTCTATCATAACAAATATTTTGCACAATACAGTTTCTAAAAATGGAAATTCAGCCCTTAGTCGGATAAGAATTATTACACACTTTCTTAACATTCACGACAATATTTATTCACATAATTGATTTATATCAATTTTGAGAGATTTACTTCTCATCCTATTCCAACTATAATTTAATTCATAATAAATAAATTAACTGGGAGCTAATGCATGAGTAAAAAACTTGAAAATGGCTTATTATTTATTTGGGTCGTATCTTTAGTGGCTACACTTGGGTCTCTTTACTTCTCAGAAATACGTGGATACGTTCC
>JAZLIT010000202.1:0-10330 GCA_045617525.1 Solibacillus sp.
AAAAATGGGGTGATTAGTATAGAAAAGGAACAACTATTCAAGTGGAAATATTTTTAGCCTGAGATTATTTTGTTAACCGTGAGAGATACCTACGATACAACCCTAGTTTTCGTAACCTGGTGGAAATGATGTATATGTTAAAAAAAGGACAACTTCAACAAAGGTACACAGATTTAAATTCTGTGCTACGGGAATATCCTTCACACTTGTGGTGTAGTCGCGAAAAAATGCCAAAACCGTGATTGCACGTGAGATTACGACGATTGAAACTATCCAATCTACCTTCTCAAACGGCATTATGAAAGTTAAAAGACGTGGATTTGGCTGCCGAAATAATACCCATCTTTTCCTTCGATTACGATTGGAAACAGGGCATTAATTATGTCATCCCCGACTTTTGGTGATGACTCAAAAAACTGTTTAGCGAAAACTGTTAAGTTAGTTACACTGCACTTCTATTTTTGCAATAAACACATACGTTAAATCAGCTCCCAGAGCTTCTCAAAGGGTGCATTCTGCATAGCAATCAAGGCTCAATTTACACATCATATGAATATCAAAAGAGATTAAAAGAAAAAGGAATTACCATGAGTATGTCTCGCAAAGGCACACCCACTGATAATTCCCCGATTGAAGCGTTTCATTTCACTCTAAAGTCTGAAACGTTCTAGATAATATTTACCGTACAATAAATTCGTGTGTGATAAATATTGTCGAAGACTATATTTATTTATTATTATAACAATATCCGAATTCAAACGAAACTAAACAGCCAGTCACCGATAAAATACCGACAACTGGCTGGATAATAGGGGTTTCTTAGTGTCTCAAAACCTAGGGGAGTGCCGTGTTAATCGGCTTTTTGCTCTATTCTAAAATAAAAATGCTACAATAGAATACATAGGGACGGCTATACTCACAAATATGCGTAAGCACCACTTTTCATTTGCAAAATACATCTACTTAAATCAATCTATAGGTTTGCTATCTTAGAAACCACATACAATAAATAGTAAACTCCAATAGCTCCAAAGGGTACTTTTCTTTCTCCTCTTGCTATAAAAGAAATGCATGTAAATACAATTGCAACACCTGAAATTACACTAAAAATAGGATTTTCTAATAAAAGGTTCAGAGCGAAAAATAATATAAATGTAAAAAATGAAATACGTTTTAACACATAAAAAAAACGTTGGGCCCCTGTTTCAATAACTTTCCATTGACCAAGGTAAATAGTAGCATCTTTTTTTGAAGATTCTAGCATTCTATTTGAATATTCAGGATAAATAGGTTGAATATAAGGTGCTCGTTTGTCAATAGATTGAAACCCCCAATAAAACGGTTTTTTATTAATTAAAAACGGAATTAGAGGTTTACCTGAAGCTCCTTCTAACTGGTCATCTGATTTATCTCTGTAAATAGGCAATAACTCTAATTCAGCATCGTATGAAAAAATAACACGTTGGTTTCCTATATCACCAAAATATTTATCCCATTTTAGTGTTTTAAAATTAGCGAAAAAGAATTGGAACTTTTTCTTCTTCTGCATATAAGCTACGCTGCAATCTACTGGAATCCACCCAGTATCCTCTAAAAAGAATTCATTCCAAACATGTGCATTCATTTTACCATTAGACCATGTGCCTACAACTGTCCTTGAAGGTATATTTAATGATCGACACAAAGCTGTAAATAAAAATGAATATTCTCCACAATCCCCTTGTTTACTTTCTATGAATGATTCAACACCTCTACTTTTCGGAGGATAAACATAGGTGTAATTATCAACAAGATAATGAAATATGGCTTCAGCTTTTTCCTTTACTGTATTTGCGTTTTTAGTTACTTCATTAGCTAGTGCTGTTACATCTTCGTTTATTTTTACTAATTCCCCACTTCGCAAATAAAATTCTCTTTCTGTATCACTTAGTTTAACCTTATCTTTTTTATTATCTAATGATACGGAATACATTACTTCCAATTTTTCATCTGCATTTAATTCCAAATAATTAATTCGATTACCACCTTGATCTTCATAACTTTCCATTACAGGAAAATTAGAGACTGTCTCCGAATCAGTTAAGGGCAGAGTGGTCCATATTTTTGTTTTTTCACTCATCCTGTTTTGATATGTATATTTAACTTGTACTTTGTTAACCATGTTTCACTCTCCCTATTTATTACTTATATCCAAAAGAAAGACAACCTTAGTAAAAGTTGTTAATATAATTGTAACAAAGTTTCATTTGAATAGGATCAACAATTCATTGTCGCATTCCCGTCATTATTTATTCGGTTCTTTACGTATTTTGGACGGCTGTGAATAGTTATTTACTATGCTACGATAAAGCACTTTAGCGGAGGTATACAGCAAGACGACGCAAATATCACAACGTTTTTTTTTTGCAACGTCATTATCAGCCTCCTATGGTACGCCCTTCATATAGTATCCGCCAATTGGAGTGACGGTGTAGCAAAACCGGTTAATAAACGGATGCTCTATTAGTAAGAAGGAACAACACACTTTCACTTTCCTTTTTATCCAAAAGAGATGATCTTGTTATTCAATTTATTTTTGCTAAGAGCAATTAATGAGAAATGAGGTTTAAATTTATGCTAAAGGACCAGTTTAAATCAGAAATCATACGGCTTCTTGATTTGTATGAGCAACTACTTAAACAGCGAGACCTTCCAAAAGCAGGCGATATTTATCAACTAGTAATCTTTCAAGTTTTAAAACAGCTTACTCAAGAACAAGCTGTTTTTAAACATGTAGTAGATGAATTATTATTTATGCACAATAAGCCTCATGTTCAAATTGAAATTGCTACGGAAGC
Source organism: Solibacillus sp. (assembly GCA_045617525.1). Taxonomy (GTDB): domain Bacteria; phylum Bacillota; class Bacilli; order Bacillales_A; family Planococcaceae; genus JAZLIT01. The sequence goes on from JAZLIT010000202.1 coordinate 2,838, forward strand.
GATAGGAATGGGCTACCGAAAAGAAGAAGCAATACAAATTTTAGAAAGTCTAGCAACTTGGACACCTGACATGAGTCTGGAAACTGACAAAGGAAAAATATGCAATACCGCACAGATACGATTACATCATTTACTTGGTTATTCATATGACTCTTCAAATCAAACATGGGAGCGAACAGAACAACATGAAATAACACCGATTTACCAAAAGTTCTTTTCTGAACGTGCAGAAAGCAGTATCAATTTAAGCGAGAAATCAATAGGCTTTACAAATAACGAGCAGCAACAAGTTCGAATCCTCCGAATAAATGGTATTGATCCTGATGATGCTGATAACTTTTTACTTTCATGTTTAACGGATGATGAACAAGACTGTTACATACTAATTTCCAGCGAAGGTGAGCTATTAACTACTTATAGTGAAGTAATAAAATGGAACCTTTTAAAAATGAACGGTCCATCGTTTTAACAGAAAATTTAACATACGGTTTACTAAAGAAAAACGGCGAAATCTGTATTCAGCCAATATATAGTGAATTATCAAGACTGAATGATTTCTTCTATGTAGGGATATATTCACCATTGAAAGGCGATTTATATCATCATTCGGGAAAAGTTATTTTGAAAGATATACGCCCTTACGAAGTGATTGCTAGTGAGTCTGCAACGTATATTTATCAAAATATTTTATACGATGAACATGGTGAGGCAATTGCTGAATTAACGAATATTGGAACAGATTGGGGAGCTTCGCCCGATTTGGGGGAATATAGTGGATTTAATGGAGCAAATAAATTGACCTTCATAGATGCGCAAGGAGAAGTACTTTCACTAGATATTGATTTTGAAACACAATTTTTCCTTGATAGAAATGGCGAGGTATTCATCACAACTCAGGACGGGAAATCAACATTAACAATGGATGGGAAAAACTATAACCTGGACGGAGATGTACTTACACTGTTAAAACGATTTTCAAATGAGCATTTTATTGTTCGAGGAGATTGGACGAATGGCCACTATCTGTGGATTAATCGACATAAGAAAAAACTGCATTTTTATCAAGACGTAAAGTGGACGAATTTTGACTATTGGTTTGCACAAGATATTCCTCAAAATAGTACTTCCGCTTCGTATTGGATTGTGATGGATAGCAGCGGAAAGAAATGTATAACGGAAAAAAAACAAATTATACATGTTGAAGGAAGCAATGATAACGATAATTGGCTTTTAAAAGATACAGCGTTCCAAGAATCCTTCTTTCTGCCGATAAAGAAAAAGTTAATTAATAAGAATAAGCTAATCAATCATTTTATTAGAAAGAATCGAATTAAATAAATAGGTTAAGTCTAAAACGTTGAAGCAATAAAAGTCTACAAATGCTTTTAAATCAGCACTTGTAGAATCCCCCAATAATGAATAAAATCCTGCATATTTGCAAGTTTAGAAATCCTTTATAATTTTTCATTTGGAATCTCCTAACTTTATCAGGGGAATCTTCTACCACTGCGCCATTCGTAGCTGTTAACGCCAGTACATCCCCGCAGTAGTTTGTTAAATAGTAATGCGTGATATCTTATAGTTCTCATAAAAATTATGAATATAAAAGATAAAAAGGAGTGAGGTTTTTATATCCCACTCCCTTTTGTCAATAATCTAAGAGGGACATTATACATAAGATAATGTCCCTTTTTCTATTTAATTCGAGTATTTTGTCTACCTTTTCTCGTTAATTTTAAATACTAAAACAATTATTTTGCACCCGTGCCCTTACTATTTTCTCTACCTCACATATATTAGTAATGAACTCGAGTTCAATAAAAAAAAGGTGAGTGATGCTATGCAAAGATTCTATAAAAACGACGGGTGGAGTGACGACTCTGCCAAAAGTAATATATCCAAAGTAAATAATCACTCTAGGAACAGACATTATAATAGAGAGTTCAAGCTATCAAAACAACAATTTCCAGTAGCAAGCTCTCCCATAGAATTTCAAAATGAAATTCCTGGTGGAGCACGTAACCGTAACTTCCCTTCGCCATCCACTGAAACAATAAACTCAAGAACTTTTACAGTGCAACAAATTCGGAATTACTGCAACTATAATCCAGTTAGAGATTTCAATCGTTGCTTACAGCAAAGTATAAATGCTGTACCATCTAGGTGGACAAGAGCACAGGTTGAACAGATTGAAATAAATGGTACGAATACAGCTCCACTTATTATGGAGCCATTCCCACGAATCTCTCCAGATTTATGGATATGGGATATGTGGCCGTTAATTGAAAAGGATGGTTCGATTGCAGTTCTTCCAGGTGGTTGGCGAGTATTATTTGCCCTAAGTGTTCCAAAAAATATACTCCCAGGAAAGCGACATGACGTAGCTAGAATTAGTTATTTTTATTCTAGAAATGGTCTTGATTGGATTCAAGGGGGCTATGTATTTGAAGAAGGAACAGCATTAGGTTCAAGACAATGGGCTGGATCAGCTATGATCGATAATGGAACAATTCACTACTTCTATACGGCGACCGGTAGACGTGGCGAAACACAAATCACTTATGAACAACGAATTGCTTTAGCAAGTAGTGGCTATTTCTCGGATTTAGATGGCGTTGAATTAGTAGATTTTTCACCGCATCAAGTTATTTTGGAACCAGATGGGATTCTATATCAAACGGAAGAACAGTCAAGCGGAGGTATAATTTACGCTTTCCGTGATCCGTTCTTCTTTAAAGATCCTGCAACAGGCTGTGAATATTTATTATTTGAGGGAAATATCGCTGGTACCTCTGCAGATATTAACTGCGGACCAGATGTTCCAGCTGAGGCAGCTGAATATACAGGCAATATTGGTATTGCTTTACTACGTAATAATGACTTTAGTAGTTGGCAATTGCTACCTGCCTTATTAGAAGCAGGATGTACAAATCAACAAACGGAACGTCCTCATATAGTAGTGAACAACGGCTTGTATTATTTATTTACAGACAGTCATAGATCAACATTTGCACCAGGTGTAACAGGACCAGATGGATTGTACGGATTTGTAGCTGGCTCATTACGAGGGAACTATATACCTTTAAATGAAAGTGGCCTCGTTGTTTCAAATCCTCCTTCTGAACCTTTCCAAGCTTACTCTTGGTTAGTACTTCCAGATTTCTCAGTTTTAAGTTTCATTGATAACTTTAATTTACAGGGTATACCTATTGAGGAAGTAGGGTTCTTACCTGATGCATTTCAGTATGCACATTTCGGTGGGACGCTTGCACAAACGCTGCAATTACGTGTATCTGGAGAAACTACAATGATTTCAGCCGTTTATCCATTTGGTTTAATGATGGTTTCTGAAACAGAAAGTCCGAAATGTGATTGTCGATTATTAATTAATGCGGAAGGTGATGACGGTGAGGATGAAAATCATCATAAATGTAATTGCCGCCATTAACTAGTTCAACACATTCTTTTTTTAAGAAAGTTTGAAAGGATATTAGTTTTATGAAAGACGATAAAAAATAATAATAAGGTGAGGATGCTATGAATAGAATATATAATATTAGTAGGAAGTCTAAAAATAGAGGTAAGACGAGGATAACGAACCAGCAGTTTCCAGTAGCCGGTGCAACTTCAAATCAAAATCTGTCTCCTATCCAAGGTGGCGGCTCGAATCGTAACTTCCCAAGTGGATCAACTGGTGACAATCCACAAAGATTCCGTCAATTTAGTAAATCACAAATTAAGCAATATTGTAACTATAATCCATGTAAAGATTTTAACCGCTGCTTAAATCAAAGTATTAATGCAGTTCCATCTAGGTGGACAAGAGCACAAACTGCGGATATTCGAATTACTGCTGAAAATTCAGCGCCAGTTATTACTGACCCAATCCGAAGAATCTCTCCAGATTTATGGATTTGGGATATGTGGCCATTAATGGAGAAGGACGGATCCGTTGCGGTTCTTCCTGGTGGTTGGCGAGTGCTATTTGCCTTATCAGCGCCACGAAGTGTTCTTCCTAACAACCGCCATGACGTAGCGAGAATTGCGTACTTCTATTCTAGAGACGGATTAAATTGGATTCAAGGTGGTCCTGTATTTGCGGAAGGAACAGCGTTTGGCTCTCGTCAATGGGCAGGTTCTGCGATCATTGATAATGGACGAATCTACTACTTCTATACTGCTTCAGGTAGACGTGGAGAAGCTGAAATTACGTATGAACAACGAATTGCTCTGTCAAGCAGTGACTTTATTTCAGATTTAGATGGTGTTGAATTAGTTAACTTTGCTCCACATGAAATTATTTTAGAGCCAGATGGCGTTCTGTATCAAACATTGGCTCAATCCCAAGTTGGTGATGCACCTATAATTTATGCTTTCCGTGACCCTTATTTCTTTAAAGATCCAGCAACGGGATGCGAATATTTACTATTTGAAGGTAATATTGCAGGAACTTATTTGGATGTTAACTGTGGACCTGATGTACCTGCAGATGCAAGGTTCTATACAGGGAATATCGGTATCGCTCTTTTAAACTCTGAAGACTACTCAGAGTGGCAGTTACTTCCAGCATTACTTGAAGCGGGCTGTACAAACCAACAAACAGAACGTCCGCATATTGTTGTAAGTAACGGATTGTACTATTTATTCACAGACAGCCATCGCTTTACATTTGCACCAGGTTTACCGAACGGACCAGGGCCAGATGGTTTGTATGGTTTCATGGCGGGATCGCTTCGCGGAAATTATACACCACTGAATAATGGCGGTCTTGTTGTATCAAATCCAGTAGAAGAACCAAATCAAGCATATTCATGGCTTGTACTACCTGATTTCTCTGTTCTAAGCTTTATTGACACTTACAATTTACAAGGTATTACGACAGAAGAGCTTGCAACATTACCTGAATCATTCCAAGTCCAACATTTTGGTGGAACGTTAGCACCAACACTTCAATTAAGAGTGTCTGGTACAACGACGGAAATTGTTTGGGAATATGATTTCGGTTTAGTTATGGTAGCGGAATCTGAAAGTCCAAAATGTGATCGACATGGAACAGAAGATTCAGATGACTGCACATGTGGACACGATCGTAACCACAATGGCAACGGAGGATACAACGACAACAACGATAACAATGGCAATAATTGCGGCTGTGGCGGACACAACGGTAATAATGGTCATAATGGCAATAACCGTCACAATGGTAACAATGGCAACAGTGGCTACAGTGGTCACAACGGCAATAATGGTCATAACGGCAACAATTGTCATAACGGCAACAATTGTGGCTGTGGTGGACACAACGGTAATAATGGCAATAGCGGCAACAATTGCGGCTGCGGTGATCACAATGGTAACCATCATGATGACGATCAAAATTGTAACTGCTACAAGGATCACGATGATTGCCATATAGATTTCCCAATACCAGATCCAAATAGATTTCTTCCAGACAATGGCCGTTGTCGAAACTGCTAAAAAGTAAATCTATGAAATAAATTCCTCCTTCTAGATAGCAAAAACAAAGAAAACGTAAGAATGAGAAATCATTATTCTTACGTTTTCTTCTTTATATTTATTCAATCAGTTCCTGTATTTTTTAACCCCAGTCAAATCGACACGCCTTCTCATAGACTAGCTGTAATTGCTAAAATCCTAAAAAAACATAGTCCATTTACCTAATAACATCCACGCGTTATTGTAATTTATGGAAAATTAACGTAGTTTAAAAGTAGGGAAATAAATTATTTATACTTCAATTTAAAAATTCACGATATGGAGGGACACGTTTATGCAAGGAAATACTGCGAACGGCTTTTTCATTTTTGATCGTGTACACTTAAGCTGGCTTGTGCTAATTGGGTTGTTGTTAATCCTCAGTATTTATTACTATCGCCAGACTACGCACCATAAACAACAGCTTTTTCAACGTTGTACTTTCTGGCTATTACTGTTTTTAGAGCTTGCTAAACAGCTATATTTAGTGGTAACAGACCAGTATTCTTACTGGAGCCCTCCGCTTCATTTATGCGGGATTGGGATCTTCCTTGCCGGCTGGCATGCCTATTTCCCTGGACGTACAACGGCAACACTTCTGTATGCCTTAACGCTACCTGGGGCAGCAATTGCACTATTATTCCCTGGCTGGACGGCGGACCCCGTTTTTCAATTTTTACATATCCATAGCTTTTTATTTCACGCACTGCTGCTTGCATTTATTTTACCGCTTGTGGTCACGAAACAGCTTACTTTACGGTGGAGAGACCTGTGGCGTGCAGTTAGCTTTCTCGTACTAATCGTACCCGTTATTTATAGCTATAACGCACACTTCCACACCAACTTTATGTTTTTGAACCGGCCCGTCCCACATACACCACTGCAATGGCTATACGATACCTTTGGTGCTTCTGGTTATTTAATCAGTCTATCAGCAGTTATTTGTCTGTTATGGCTGTTTATGTGTTTACCGATCAGACGCTCGAATTAAAAGGGTTTGCACATGTCATTTAAGCAAACTTATGTGGCATAAATACGCATAAAAATAGCAGCATGGCTTAGGATATAGCCATGCTGCTTCTTGCTTTAGGTGAATAAGTACTTTCTTAGTATAACACAAAAAGAACATTTGTTCTACCCTCAAAAAAAGCATAGTTATTCTAGGCTTTTTTCACCCCGAGATTAATGTCCTGAAATTAAATAATCTGTACTTTTTTTGTCATGTTTATTTTTAAAACAATATAAAGCATAATAAATATAATTGATATCACTAATGAAAACATAGCTAGTGAATAATCCAGAAGATAATTTAATCCAAATAAAGGTATAAAAAATAGAACATATAAAGGATATTGTAAATTGGAAATTACATCGAGAATCCAAATTTCATAAATGAAATCAAAATAGTTTTGGACAAGTGAAATAAAGATTCCACTAAATACGCCCGCTAATAAGAACTTCGAAAAGCGTGTACTTCCAAAAAAGCATATTACCAGCATACTTAAAATGAAGAAAATCGACATCATTAAATGTTCTACTCCAATTACGGAATCTGGATACTTAATTGAAACCATCAAATTCATCCCGACTGCAATTAAATAAACTACCGTTAGCAAGAGATATCCAGCTTTCTTGTTCATAACTCTTGACCTCCTAGTAAATTTATAATCCCAATTAATTTTAAAAACAAGACACTTCATAGGTGTAATTTTACACTAAAATGAATTATTATCAATTTAACCATCTTGTTTTTCTTAATTTTCAAAATCGCTAGAATCTATTATGTAACATAAGACTTTTATTTTTTACGTAAGCGGATTTACAACGCTAAAAATATACGGGATTTTATACAAAATGGAGCACACGCCCTATAACCCAAAACACAGCTGGATTAACGCTTAAAACCAGTTGTATAAAATGCTGCATAGACAATGTTCCAATCAAAAGGCACAAACACTGATTTGACAGTGTTTGTGCCTTTTTGATGTGTTCCCAAA
>JAZLIT010000203.1:0-1469 GCA_045617525.1 Solibacillus sp.
TGATATGTACCCATAATTCTGGACACATATTATGAACTAGGCGGAACGAATGGATGCTTCCCTGTATTTTACAGGAGGCATCCATTTTGTTTTAACCTGAATTCGCTTGTTGTTATAATAATCTATGTATTCTGCAATTGCCACAGAGAATTCTTCAAACGATCTGAAATCTTTTTCATGACCATAATACATTTCATTTTTTAAGCGGCCAAAGAAAGTTTCCATTATGCAGTTATCATAACAATTTCCTTTGCGTGACATAGATTGAGTAATTCCATGCTCAATCAGAGCAGTCCTGAAATAATTATGCTGATATTGCCATCCCTGATCTGAATGAAAAATTAGTCCATCAATGTTCAGATTTTTTTTGAATGCTTTATCCAGCATTCTTTTTATCTGTTCCATAGTTGGACTTAGAGATAAATCATAAGAAATAATTTCATTTGTATGCATATCAAGTATTGGTGAGATATAGCATTTGCCCCAGGAGAAATTGAATTGAGAAACATCGGTTGTCCATTTCTGAAATGGAGCCGTTGTACTGAAATCTCTGTTGATTATATTATCAGCAACTTTTCCGACTTCACCTTTGTAGGAATGATATTTTTCTTTCGGACGTTTTCCTAGTAGTTCCATTGCGTGCATTATTCTCTGCACACGCTTGTGGTTTACATGCTTCCCACGGTTCACTAATTCCCTGTAAACACGACGAACGCCGTAGCGACACTTGTTTTCAGTAAAAATTTCCTGTATTTCCTGTGTTAATACCTGATTTTTCTCTGCCACAACATCTTTTTTGCTTATTTCAAAGTAAAAAGTTGATTTTGCCATGTTTACAGCTTTTAAGAGATAATTTAATTTGAATCCTTTTTTTCGGAGTTCTTTGAGGACTTCTGCCTTTTCGCCTTGAGTTGCTCGTCCCATTCTGCATGTCTCAAGGCTATGGATTTTTTTATTACTTCGTTCTCCGTTTTCAGATATTCTATTTCAGATCTTAAACGAATCAATTCTTCTCGTTCTTCTTCTGTGAGTGGCTTTGTATTCTTAGAAGTTTTCTTCATTGTTGGATTTTTCCTTGGACGCCCCACTGAAATATTTATTAACCCATCATAACCGTTTGCCTTATATTTTGTAACCCATTGATAAAGTTGACCAGAATTAATTCCTGCATTACATGCAGTTTCTTGGATTGAAAATCCGGCTAAAACTTTTGAGACTAATTCAAAACGTTCTTCTGGGGTCCATTGTTTTCTGTGATGCTTATGATTTAAAGCTAATAACCCCTGATGTTCTTCGATTCTTTTCCACCGACGAATCATTTTATGAAAATCCTGCGGATTTTTTATTCCTTCCGGTGTTTCTGGCCAGATTCCTTGCCTGTACATTTGGATACATTTTAATTTGTATTCTAATGTGTATCGCATAAAAATACCCCTTTTACTTTTGTCCAGTAAAAGGGGTACATATCA
>JAZLIT010000204.1:0-20302 GCA_045617525.1 Solibacillus sp.
TCATGCGGCAGATCAAGAGATTAGGCAACTGACAGCCACTGAACATGATGTCCCAAAGCATAAAGCTGCTAGTACAGGTGATACAGGCGTTGTTTCCTATACGCGTACAACAGGACCAGATGATCAGCAGATTAAAGGTGGCGGAGTTTCGATTCAGGCTCCGCTATTACATGAGCCAACAGCACAGGATTTACGTGTTGCGGCGAGTATGGCAGCGCAAATTCAGGTTGCCCCTGGGGAAGCGGTTGAACCTTACGCAAATGAAGATGTTAGCTTTAACATTCCGGAGCGTTTCCAGGCTAGCGTGCAACGTGATCCACAAGCATCAACTTTATTTGGCAGAGATTTAGAGCAATTAATATTTAAGCGTACATTCAATAAAGCAACTGAAAAATATATGAGCCATGTTGAGATGGTGAGAAATAGCTACCGCGCATATAATGAACCTCAATTTATAAGAAGTGCATAATCAGACCGATGATTTCCAGTGAAAATTGGAAATCATCGGTTTTTTCATGAACATCTATTGCTATTTTTGATATACTGTTGAGAAAAAGTGGGAAAGGTAGCGTGCGTATGGCAAAGAAAGTAGCGAAAACGAATGCAATGCGTCTAATGGAGCAACGGAAAATTGCCCATGAGGTGTTAGAATATACAACGCAGGACGGACAAGCAGTTGATGGAATTACTGTAGCAAATAAAATCGGCTATCCTGTGGAGCATGTCTTTAAAACGCTCATTGCGACTGCAGGGAAGGATAATTTTTATGTCTTTGTTATCCCAGTTGCAGCTGAGCTGAATTTAAAAGCAGCGGCAAAAGCAGTAGGTGAAAAAAAGGTTGAGATGATTGCTGTGAAGGACTTGCTCGGGCTTACTGGCTATGTTCGCGGGGGTTGCTCACCAGTGGGGATGAAAAAAGGGTTCCCTACATTTTTTGACACGTCTGCACAAATGCTTGATTTTATGATTGTGAGTGCTGGTAAAATTGGAATGCAAATGAAGGTAGCGCCAGCAGATTTAGCGGCAATTTCAAAAGCGAAATTTGCCGAGATTCAAGCGACTGAATAAAGGGGGAGAAGCGTATTGTTACATTGATTTGATGAATGTCGTGCAAAGTGGTTCCATGATAAGGTGAATTGGCGTAGTGGGTACATAATCGCTTTTTAGCATGGCGTACTAATTTGAGATCATTCTTTGCGGCTATTGCTTCTATATAACTTGAGAAATATAACATACTAAAGATGAGGATGAATAAAGCATGTCGAAGGAATTTTTATGGCGCTGGACGTTTTTCTTTGTCGGGTTAATTGTGATGGCGTTAGGGATTACGTTAACGATTAAAGGTAAAGCCGTTGGGACGGGGCCATGGGATGTATTTCATATTGGGCTTTTTAAACAGTTCGGCCTAACAATTGGCTCGTGGTCGATTCTCGCGGGGCTTGTAATTATACTTGTTACATCAATATATTTGAAGGCGATTCCACCAGTAGCAACTTGGCTAAATATGCTACTCATTGGCTCATTTATTGATTTCTTTAACTGGCTATTGCCGAACACGACCGTTTTTATTTGGGAGCTTACATACTTTATCTTTGGATTTTTTGTGGTGAGTATTGGCTGTGGTTTATACATATCTGCAAGTCTTGGTGCGGGGCCTCGCGATACGATTATGATGATTATTGCGAGCAAAGGCTATTCCGTGCGTACAGGCCGTATGGTGATGGAAGTTTTTGCGGCAGCGACAGGTTGGCTACTTGGGGGTCCAGTTGGCCTTGGGACAGTGGTGCTAGCGCTAGGAACAGGCTATGTGATTCAGCTATCGCTGTTTTATTTTAAAGGTGTTTTAAGTAAGCTGCTAGAGCAGGAAGTAATAGAGGCTGTGGATAGATAATTGTGATACGAGCAAAGCTTATTCACAATTGGGTGTAACTTTATTCACAATTGTGGAACAATTCCGAGTTATCCACCGGTATAAATTTGCGTAGGCAGCATGTATGATAAAATAGAGTTACTTTTTAATGGAGAGGAAGAATGTTATGTCGAATAGTTTAAATACGTTTTTAGATGAAAATTTGAGCGTACTTCGTGATCAAGGCTTATATAATGAAATTGATCCTGTTGAGAGCGCGAATGGTCCTGTTATTCAGGTTCGCGGCAAGCAATTAATTAATTTATCTTCAAATAATTACCTTGGATTGGCGACAAATGCTGAGCTTAAGGAAATCGCAAAGGCAGCTATTGATAAATACGGCGTAGGAGCTGGAGCTGTTCGTACAATTAATGGAACGCTTGATCTTCACGTGAAATTAGAAGAAACGCTGGCGAAGTTTAAAGGGACTGAGGCGGCAATTAGCTACCAATCAGGCTTCAATTGTAATATGGCGGCGATTTCAGCTGTTATGGATAAAAATGATGCAATTTTATCAGATGCATTAAATCACGCTTCAATTATTGATGGTTGTCGTTTATCGAAGGCAAAAATTATTCCATTTGCACATGCGGATATGGATGAGCTGCGTGCAAAGGCGAAGGAAGCGACGCAATCAGGTCTTTATAATAAAGTAATGGTCATTACAGACGGTGTGTTCTCGATGGATGGCGATATTGCGAAGCTACCTGAGATTGTGGCAATCGCAAAAGAATTTGATTTAATTACTTATGTAGACGACGCGCATGGTTCAGGTGTAACGGGCAAAGGTTCTGGTACAGTGAAACATTTCGGTCTTCAAAACGAAATCGATTTCCAAATCGGTACACTTTCAAAGGCAATCGGCGTTGTTGGTGGATATGTGGCTGGTAAGCAAAACTTAATCGACTGGTTAAAGGTTCGCTCTCGTCCATTTTTATTCTCGACGGCGTTACCACCAGGTGATGTTGCTGCGATTACTCGTGCGGTTGAAATGATTATGGAATCGACTGAGCTGCATGACAAGCTATGGGAAAATGGCGACTACCTGAAAAAAGGGTTAGCTAAGCTTGGCTTTAACATTGGTGCGTCAGAAACGCCAATTACACCATGTATCATAGGTGATGAAAAATTAACACAGCAATTCTCGGGTCGTTTATTTGAAGAGGGTGTTTATGCAAAATCAATCGTCTTCCCAACTGTAGCAAAAGGCACAGGGCGTGTACGTAATATGCCAACAGCTGCACACACAAAAGAGATGCTCGATGAAGCATTAGCAATCTATGAAAAAGTAGGGCGCGAGCTGGGCATAATTAAATAAATAGAGGTACCCTTCACCTGGTGGAAGGTTTTATGTAAGATGATTTATTTCATGTTACGCAAAGCTTTTCAATGTGGTGGAGGGTTTTATTTTATTCCGTAAGTATTAGGTACCTACTACTTACGGATGAATATTTAATTAAATAGTTGTTTGAACGAGAAATTTAGCGTATAAGGAAGGTATATATAAATTTAAGGAAGCTGGTGTAATGGATGGATGAGCAACAAGTAATGAAATTCAAAGAAGTACTGGGCAATTATCCTACGGGTGTTACAGTTGTCACAATGATGACAGATGAAGGTATGCCGATTGGCTTGACGGTAAATTCCTTCGCATCGGTGTCAATTAATCCGTTGCTAATACTGTGGTCAATTGATAGGCGTGTTTCGACTTTCGAACAGTTTACTCACAGTGAAAAATTTGCTGTGCATATTTTAGCGAGCGATCAAAGTGAGCTTTGCTTTTTATTCGCGGCACGTGGTGCTGACCGTTTCGCAAATTGCGAGTGGAAGACTTCTGAGCACGGGTTGCCGATTTTATCGAATGTTGCTGCAACTCTTCAATGTAAAACATATAAAACAGTTGATGCAGGTGATCATATGATATTGATTGGAGAAGTGATAGCAATTGATGGCGAAAACCTAGCACCACTTTTATATCACAAAAGAAATACGGGAGAAATACCAAGTTCGTTTTATAAATAAAAATAATTTTCTCTCTAAATTCCAGTGGTTTAGCTACTCTATGACATTTAATCTAAATTATCTGAATTGACAGAGTATATAAAAGGCGGATAGAATAAAAGAGTAACATAATAAAAGGGGGTACTTTAATGAAAAAAGCGAAACTGTCTTTATTAGCGTTAATGGGTTCATTGATGTTAATTTTAGCTGCGTGTGGTGATGATTCAAATGATTCAGCAGATATCGAATATTTAAGTTTAGTAACTGGCGGAACGCAGGGTACATACTATGCACTTGGTGGTTCATTTGCTGACTTTATTTCAGAGGAAACGGGTATTAAAACGACTGCAGAGGTTTCAAATGCATCTTCTGCTAACGTAACAGCACTACAAGAAGGTGATGCGGAAATCGCATTCGTTCAAACAGATATCGCTTACTACGCAAAAAAAGGTGAGCTAATGTTTAAAGACAACGCTGTTAAGGACTTAGTCGCAATCGGCGCGTTATATCCAGAAACAATACAACTTGTTACAACAAAATCTTCTGGTATTACTTCAGTTGAAGATTTAAAAGGTAAAAAAGTATCTGTAGGTGCTCCTGGTTCAGGAACATATGCAAATGCTGAACAATTATTAGAAATCCATGGTTTATCTATGTCTGATATTCAAGCACAAAACTTAGACTTCGGTGAATCTACTGATGGTCTTTCTGCGGGTCAAATTGATGCAGCATTTATTACTTCTGGTTATCCAACTGCAGCTGTAGAATCATTAAATGCAACAACTGACGTAGTAATTGTTCCTGTAACTTCTAAAAAAGCAGATGAATTAATCGCGAAATATCCATATTATGCAAAAGATATAATTACTGCAGGTACTTACGGCTTAACTTCAGATGTTCAAGCAGTTTCTGTTTTAGCAATGATTGCAGTTAAATCTGATTTACCAGAAGATGTTGCGTATGGTATTACCAAAGCAATCTATTCAAATGCTGATAAGATTAGCCACGCGCGTGGTGCTTATATCAAAGCTGCAACTGCTTTAGACGGTATTGGTATTGAAGTACACAAAGGTGCTAAAAAATACTTCGACGAGCAAAAGTAAAAAACAAAAGAGGCTTGTAGCTTTGGCACAAGCCTCTTTTTTATAAATTTACCGGTGCTGAAATAAATACGCATACATACTTTAAAATTCGTGCTTTTATGCAGGAGATTAGCGAAATGAAAGCCATTATTCCATTTTTATTATTTTTAGGTAGTGCACTTATAGTAATTAATTTCCCGTTATACCCCGTGTTTTCATTTGAAGAAACACGAACAACCGATCCAAATAATGTATATATTCAACGTCAAAAGAGTACTGAATTATTTCAAATTGTTTATAAACACTCTATTCATTTATCGGATGTAATTGAAACGTATAAGGTGGCAGCTAACGATCAAATTCAATTGATATCGATGGAATACGAGGATGTTGCAATCGGTATGCCAGGTTTTGCTGAGGAAGGCGAAACGCTTATTTATGCGGATGGCCAGTATACGCTTTCATACGAGGCGCGCTACTTACCAAGTTTTACGATGCATATAAGCAATATTTCAAGTGAGCAGCATTTTTCTTATAATGATGAATTGTTTGATTTGAAGGTTTATCTTCAAAGAGGTTCATCCTACTTATTTGAAATTAAGAAAATCTCACTGCTTCAACGGTGGAAAGGGGATTTATTAAAAAATGACAAATAATCAAAAGGAACAACTACATGAAGAGAATGAAGCATTAACAGCTGAGCAGCAGCAAGCGCTCTTAGAGAAATATGATATCGAATCAAATACGCGTAAGATTAAAGGTATCATGCATTGGGTTATTTTCCTTGGTTTATTAGCATTTTCTCTTTTCCAATTGTATACGGCAATTGAAGGGCAATTTACGGCGTATATTCAGCGTACAATTCACTTAGGCTTTGCTTTAACATTTATTTTCCTATTGTATCCATCACGTAAAAAAGGGAACAAATTAATTATACCTTGGTATGACTACTTATTAGCGATTACGTCAATTATCGTGGGTTCGTATTGGACACTTAACTATAAGCGTCTTGTGCAAAACTTAGGGGGCGTTGAAGGTCTAGATTTTTACATCGGACTTGCGGCAATCTTATTAGTATTAGAAGCAGCTAGACGTGCAGTGGGCTTACCAATTACCATGATTGCGGGTGGATTTTTCATCTACGGTTTATACGGTAATTACTTCCCAGGTTTTTTAGCGCATCGTGGTCAATCGTTAGAAAATTTAACACATTTAATGTTCTACACGACGGACGGGATTTTAGGGACGCCACTTAGTGTATCAGCCACATATATTTTCGTATTCTTGTTATTCGCCGCGTTTTTAGTGAAAACAGGTGTAGGACAATACTTTAATGATTTGGCCGTTGCATTTGCAGGGAAGCTGGTTGGTGGTCCTGCAAAAGTAGCGATTTTCTCATCAGCACTACAAGGAACAATTTCAGGTTCATCTGTGGCGAATGTTGTAACATCTGGATCGTACACGATTCCAATGATGAAAAAACTAGGCTATAAAAAAGAATTCGCAGGTGCCGTTGAAGCGGCCGCATCAACCGGTGGCCAATTAATGCCCCCAATCATGGGTGCAGCTGCATTCTTAATGGTGGAGTTTATTGGGCGTGGCATTACGTATTGGGATATTGCAAAAGCTGCAGCAATTCCAGCTTTACTTTATTTCACTGGTATTTGGATTATTACGCATTTTGAAGCGAAGCGTTTAGGCTTAAAAGGTTTGTCGGATGAAGAAATGCCAAGTAAAAGGGAAGTATTGAAGAAAATTTATTTACTATCACCAATCGTTTTAATCATCGTATTAATGGTAGCGGGTCAACCTGTTATGCATGCTGCTTTATATGGTGTACTAGCTTGTATTATTGTAGGTGTAATTAACCCGGATGTTAAAATTGGGGTTGTTGAAATTATTCAAGCGCTTGTTGATGGTGCACGCTCTGCGTTAAGTGTTGCTGCTGCAACTGCGTGTGCGGGTATTATTGTAGGTGTTGTAGTTAAGACGGGTCTAGGCTTATCTTTAGCTACGAGCTTAGTGAAGCTTGCAGGTGGAAGCATTATATTAACGTTAATGCTTGTAATGATTGCTTCTTTAGTCTTAGGAATGGGTGCGCCGACGACGGCAAACTATGTTATTACGTCGACGATTGCAGCACCTGCAATTATTACTTTATTAGCGCCGGATACACCACAAGCAGCGATTCCAATTGTTGTACTATTATCTGCACATTTCTTCGTATTCTATTTTGGTATTATTGCAGATATTACGCCCCCCGTCGCCCTGGCTGCCTTTGCGGCGGCTGGTATATCGGGTGGAGATCCAATCAAAACAGGTTTCAATTCAGCTAAATTAGCAATTGCAGCGTTTATAATTCCATATATTATTGTACTATCACCAGAAATTTTAATGATTGATGTATCAGTACTTCAAATTATATGGATTATCCTTACTGCAATTCTTGGGATGATTGCAATCGGTGCTGGGATTGTTGGGTACTGGTATCGAAAAGTAAAGTGGTTCGAACGTATTATTTTAATCGGTGCGGGTTTAGCCATGATTTACCCTGAATCAATTTCAGATATTAGTGGTTTAGTTGTATTAGGTATTATGTTTGCAATTCAGTTGTATACAAAAGATAAAGATGTTGAAAAATTACCTGCCACTGCATAAGTGAGTGCGTGGGGGACCCTATAAAATCTCAGGACGTGTGCCTGTATATTTTATAGGGCCTTTTTCATTATAATGAAGATATGAGTAATTTTAAGAAATGAGGATTTAAGATGAAAATCGGCTGTATTCAATTAAATGTACGTTACGCTAAAGTGGAAGAGAATTATACACATGCAGAAGCATTAATTCGCGAGGCAGCGGCAGAGGGCGCAGAAATCATTGTGCTTCCTGAGATGTGGAATACAGGCTATGCGCTGAAGCAATTACCAGAGCTTGCTGATGTAGATGGTACGCGCACAAAAGCTTTTCTAGAGACGCTTGCGAGTGAATTACAGGTGCATATTGTTGGCGGTTCTGTGGCCGTAAAGCGTGGCGAAAAATTTTATAATACGATGTATACGTTTAATCGTGACGGGGAACTTGTTGGCGAGTATAGCAAGGTACATTTATTCCGCCTTTTAGAGGAGCATCTTTATTTAGAGGCTGGCGATACGATGAATAATTTTGAGCTAGATGGACTAGAGGCTGCCGGTGTTACTTGCTACGATATCCGTTTCCCAGAATGGCTACGTGCGCATGCATTGGCGGGGGCAAAAGTATTATTCGTGCCTGCACAGTGGCCTACTGAGCGCATAGATCATTGGAAAACTTTATTACAAGCACGAGCAATTGAAAATCAGTGCTTCGTCATCGCAGTAAATCGAACTGCACGTAACCCTGAAAATTATAATGGTCAATCGATGATTATCGAGCCCTGGGGTGAGGTACTTTGGACTGGTGCAGCAGATGAGGAGCTTGCAGTTATTGATGTTGATTTCACTAAAGTGGAGGCAGTGCGCGAACGGATTCCTGTATATGCAGATCGCCGACCGAATTTATATGGCAAGGTGACAAACTAAAAATCGACAGTTGGAACTGCTTTCCATATAGCAGGTTCAATTGTTGATTTTTTATTTTCTGAAGAAGTTTTGCTTGTTATTAAATTAATAAAGATTTAAAATAAGAACAAATGTTCCTGCGCGAAAAGGGGTGAATGCGGATGTATGAAGATGCACCACAACGGTCGATGATGTGTATTGATATGATGAGCTTTTATGCGAGCTGTATTGCGCTTATTGAAAACTTAGATGTTGAGAAAGTGCCGATTGCTGTCATTGGGAATTTTCAGCAAAAGGGAAGTGTCGTGCTTGCGGCATCACCCCCGATGAAAAAGCGCTTTAAAATTAAGACGGGTTCGCGCTATTTTGAAATTCCTCCGCATCCAGATATCCGAATTTTTGAGCCAAGGATGGAGTTTTTTGTGACAATGTCGATGGAAATTACGCGTCTTCTGAATGAGTTTGTGCCGAAGGAGGCGCTTCATGTATATAGCGTTGATGAGTGTTTTGTGGATTTAACTGGAACAGAGAATTTATGGGGGCCACCAGAAGGAACAGCCCAGTATATTCAGAGTCGGATTTATGACCAATTTCAGATACCCAGTTCAGTTGGAATGGGGCCAAATATGCTAATGGCAAAGCTAGCACTCGATTTAGAAGGGAAAAAGAAGAGGTTTGCAAAGTGGACCTATGATGATGTGCCGCAGAAATTATGGCCAATACAGCCGCTTTCTAAAATGTGGGGAATCGGACGGAAAACAGAAAAATCACTTCATAGTATGGGTATTTTTTCGGTCGGAGATTTAGCGCATGCAGACTTAAATGCTTTAGAAAAGCGCTTCGGTGTTATGGGGAATCAGCTCTACTATCATGCATGGGGAATCGATCATTCTAAAATGGGTGCACCGATTATTCAAGGGCAAGTCAGTTATGGCAAGGGGCAGATGCTCATGCGCGATTATCGCAGTCAAAAGGAAATTTCAATTGTGTTATTGGAAATGTGTGAGGATGTGGCGAGAAGAGCGCGTGAAGCAAAAAAAGTAGGGCGTACGATTTCTTTAGGGCTCGGCTACAGTAAAGATGCATTTGGCGGCGGCTTTCATCGTGCGCAAACGATAGAAGAACCCACAAATGACACAATGAAAATTTACAACGTTTGCAAAGTGTTGCTAAAGCAATTTTACGATGAACGACCAGCGCGGCAAATAACGGTGACCCTTTCGAATGTAGAAAATGAATATGCTATTCAGCTGGATCTATTTGATGATCAACGTCTAAAAAAACGGCAGCTTAGCACAGCTATGGACGCAATTCGTTCGAAATACGGCGCTACATCTTTATTACGTGCAGTATCCTATACAGAGGCGGGCACGGCAATTGGGCGCAAAGGCTTATTAGGAGGGCATAAAAAATAGGAGGGAAAAACGATGAATCGTGACCGAGGTACGCTCAAATGGAATGCATTAATGTTGCCAGAGCATGTGAAGTTATTACGGGAATGGCAGGCGGAGGATAATCAAGTAGAGAGACCTGAATTGGAAGAATGGGCAATTATTGAGATGAATGAACGACTTCAGCTAGCGATTGCACAGCATTTGCCGATAACAGTGACCTTTTGGGAGGACTATTCACTTCAATATATGACGGGGGGAATTGAACGGTATAATAGCCAGAATCAGCAGCTGATTTTTTCAAGTAAGGAGACAGTCTATATGAATCAACTTGTACATGTAGACATTGATGCAATACTGTAGCTGATTCTATGCGTAATTTCACAAAATAAAAAGTGCTATTCTTTTTTGAATAGCACTTTTTATAAATTTACGTTGTTAGTGCCAAACGTAATTCGTCTATCGGATCAATCGATAATTCATGATGAAGGCGTTGTACGTAGTCATTATAAAAGTCGGCTGCATCTGTAAATCGGTCAAGTGATTGCAAGGTGCGAATATACTGGAGAGCCTTGTAATCATCGTAGGGATCAAGTTGGAAATATCGTTCTAATAATGAAAGTACCTTCAGAGGATTAAGTGCTTCATAATAGTGAATCATTTTCGAAAGTAACATTAAAATCTCTTCCTGGTAACTTAAGTTATTCCAGCCATAATGATTATGCACAAATAATTCACCATGATACAATGCAAGAATTTCTTCACATAAGGGGAGTGTTTGCTCATCGATCTGATGGATTTGCTGTAATAACTGTTCAACTAGTTTAAAGTCAATCGTAGGTGCATGCCAATGAAATATATAGTGATCATCAATCTGTTTAATACAATCTGGAAAGCCTAGAGAAGCGAGTAAGTCTCGAATTGATGCAATCGTAGCGTAAAGGGTAAGTCGGGCTTGATGATGATTGGCATCTAACTCAAAAAGGTCGAGTAAACGATTTCTTTCTATAGGGGTCCCTTCATTCATAATCAAGTAGGCGAATAGTTCTTTTGCTTTTACTGTTTTGAAGGAGACTGGTTGTTGATCATAAGAGAGCTGAAACTGTTTGAAGGTTTGGATAAAAAAAAGATCTTTATGTAATTGAATTTGTGGGGTTTTTAAAGTGATCTTATGTGATAGGTGATCTATGGTAGCTCTAAGTTGGGTAATTGTAACAGTGTTCAAGATGTAATCAATCGAGAGCGTCTCGAAAAGTGGCACGATGAAATCATCCGCTGAAGTAATGAAAATAATTGTAATCTGAGGGAACTCAGTCTGAATCGCCTCTGCAATATCTAGGCTATTCAAGTGGCCAAATGGTAAATCGATAAAGACAACATCAACACAGAGCTGATGAATTGAAGAAATAGAGAACTGGTGAAGAAGGAAAGCTTTTTCGATAGTAACATTGGGGATTTCTTCAAATTTAGTAGAAGTGATGGTTGAAGAAAGCTGGTCATCGTTCAATAAAATAGCAGAAAGCATAAATTATCAACCTCTCGTTTTAAGGAATCGTAACTTTTTTAATATAGAGGAACGAAGTAAATAGAGCAGTTATTAAAAATAGTATAGCATCAATAAAATAAAATTACATAAAAAATAAGCGGATTTAAGGTGAGAAGTACGTACGCAAATTTAAATGTCATAATACAATGAAGTAATGTAATTAATCCTATGAATAAAAAAACAGAATCATATGGATATTCGGGTATTGTCTTTTCAATATGAACAACGTATAATTATTCTCAGTGAAAACGCATAAGAGTGCATGTTCAAGAGGTTAAGAGTGTCCCTGTGGAATGTACAAATGTTTTGCTTCAGAGGAGGATATAAAATGAAGAAAATTATCGTAACTGGTGCACTGGGTCAAATTGGCTCTGAATTAGTGGGGAAACTTCGCACTACGTATGGTACGGATAATGTATTAGCAACAGATATTCGAACGGGAGAAAATAGCGAAGGACCATTCGAATTATTGGATGTGACAGATGGTAAGCGAATGCATGAATTAGCGCATGATTTTGGCGCAGATACAATGATTCATATGGCAGCATTACTTTCAGCGACAGCAGAAAAAAATCCAGTTTTTGCATGGAATTTAAATATGGGCGGCTTAATGAACTCGCTTGAAGTCTCGCGTGAATTGAATCTTCAATTTTTTACCCCTAGCTCGATTGGTGCATTTGGTCCATCTACACTGAAGGACAATACGCCGCAAGATACATTGCAACGACCTACAACGATGTACGGTGTAAATAAAGTTGCTGGTGAATTATTATGTGACTACTATTACACTCGTTTTGGACTTGATACACGCGGAGTTCGTTTTCCAGGCTTGATTTCGTATGTCACGCCTCCAGGTGGCGGCACAACGGATTATGCAGTAGATATATATTATAAAGCGGTACAAGAAGGCCGTTATACTTCCTATATTGCAGAAGGTACATACATGGACATGATGTATATGCCAGATGCCTTGCAAGCCATTATTGATTTAATGGAGGCAGATGGTTCAAAATTACAGCATCGTAATGCATTTAATATTTCTGCAATGAGCTTTGATCCATCACAAATTGCAGTAGAAATTAAAAAACATATCCCGACATTTGAAATGTCTTACGAGGTAGATCCAATTCGCCAAGCAATCGCGGACAGCTGGCCAAATGCAATTGATTCGACAGAGGCGATCGCACAATGGGGCTTTAAAGCAGACTATGACTTAGCGAAAATGACCGTAGAAATGCTAGATAAGTTG
Source organism: Solibacillus sp. (assembly GCA_045617525.1). Taxonomy (GTDB): domain Bacteria; phylum Bacillota; class Bacilli; order Bacillales_A; family Planococcaceae; genus JAZLIT01. The sequence goes on from JAZLIT010000204.1 coordinate 12,715, forward strand.
AACGCTAAAAAACTTAGCGCTTGTTAATCGAAATAAAGCATTGCTGCAGGATGTAAAAATCCGAGTAGCAATGCTTTTTCTATTTAGTGTTTTATTTAGTAGTTTGTGGTTTCACAAAAAATTGTGTAACCCCAAAATTGAAAAAAGCTAAGACGAGTACAATGCGTAATACAGCCGTGAAATATTGCCATAATGTCGTAGAATCTTGAAATAAAGTAGGCATATCTCGAACAATGAAAAAAGTAAATACAGCAGCTAGTATAAAAAACATGAGCCCAAGTCCATATTTTTTCAGCAAGTATATTCCTCCCATTATTAGTATTTATTGATAGCATAACATAAATCCCTTAAAAAAAGCCGATTGCTAAGTAAGGCAATCGGCTGAAAAAGTTAAATTATTTTTTTAAAGTTAAGGCGTTTGTTTAATTGGTACATAATTGGCGCGCCTACAGCTAATACGATAAATTCGCCTGCTGCGACGAATAACCATGTTTCCCAAAATGGAAATTCTAATACTAAATTTAATTGGAAAGCGATGATAAACATTGTGAATGTAAATAGCAATGTATTGATTACTAAACGTGCCCAAATGTTTCTCACAAACTTACAAATGAAAATAAAGATACCTAACGTAATAACTGTATGACCTACTCCAAAAATTAAATCAAGTGGGCCAACAGAGGACATTAAGAAATTAGAAAGAAATACACCTAACACAACACCGAGCATATAGCGTGGATTAAACGCCACTAAGTGGTTAAAAATTTCCGCAACACGGAATTGTACTTGTCCAAAGCTAATTGGCATTACAAGCATAGTAATCGCAATATAAAGTGCAGCAATAATTGCACTCATTGCTAAAAAGCGAACCTTCATTATTAAATTCCTCCTAGTTTTTTATCGTGGGATGGTTACGAACCACGGTGTTTTTACACAATTCTATATATTAATATACTTAAGCTAGTTAGTCAAACTTAGACAAACTAATTCTATTAAGATTTAGCAGTTGTCCAAACTAGTTTATAAATAATATGCTGAATGTCCGCAAAAAAACTCGTATCTGCAAATAAATGCAAATACGAGAGGGAAAAGGTTAAACGAGTAACGCAAATAATGTGCTATCGTTATTTACCTCTTTATATTCAAAGCCGTTAGAAGTCATACGTTCTAACAGACCTTCATAATCATCACGGTGACCGAGCTCAATCCCAACAAGTGCTGGCCCGCTTTCCTTGCTATTTTTCTTCGTGTATTCAAACGTTGTAATATCATCATTTGGCCCGAGTACGCTTGTTAAAAATTGTCGTAGAGCCCCAGATCGTTGGGGGAAACTAACGATGAAGTAATAAAGGAGCCCCTCATAAATTAAAGATTTCTCTTTAATTTCTTGCATGCGGCTATGATCATTATTCCCACCGCTAATAATGACAACAACTGATTTCCCTCGAATTTCATCGGCATAAAAATCTAATGCTGCCACAGGTAAAGCCCCTGCAGGCTCCGCAATAACTGCGTGTTTATTATATAAATCAAGAATCGTTGTGCAAACTTTGCCTTCAGGTACAACGATAATATCATCTAATAAGTTCTTACAAATTTCGAAAGTTTCATTGCCAGCTTGTTTTACAGCTGCGCCATCCACAAATTTATCGATAGTAGTAAGTGCGACGGGAGAACCATTTCGAATAGCTGCCTTCATACTTGCAGCGCCAGCTGGTTCTACACCAATTACTTTACTTGTTGGGGATAAGTTTTTCACATAAGTAGATACGCCTGCCATTAGACCGCCGCCACCAATACTTCCGAATAGATAATCAATTGGATCTTCCATATCATTCATAATTTCCACAGCAACAGAACCTTGACCAGCGATTACATCGATATCATCGAAGGGGTGGATAAAAATTGTGTCAGCCTCTTTACTATAGGCTAAAGCGTATTCTGCTGAATCATCAAAAGTATCACCTTCCAACGTGATTTCCACAAATTCACGGCCAAACATGCGCACCTGGTCAATCTTTTGCTTTGGTGTCGTTTTTGGCATGAAAATCGTAGCTTTAATCTCTAACTTTGCACAGGCATAGGCAACACCTTGTGCATGATTGCCAGCACTTGCGCATACAATGCCTTTTACTCGTGCCTGCGTTTCGATTTTCTTTATTTTAAAGTAAGCACCTCGTAATTTGAATGAGCGTACATGTTGTAAATCTTCACGCTTGAAATAAATATTCGCACCATATTTTTCAGATAAATAATCATTTTTTTGTAAGGGTGTGTGAACAACAACATCTTTTAAAAAGTGATGTGCATTTAAGATGTTTTCTAATGTAACATTCTTTTTCTTTACGACTTCTTCCAACATAATATAGCCTCCAATTTCGAAAAAAACATGGCTTCATTTTATCACAAAATTCAGAATAAATAACATAGTGATGTCATTTATTTAAAACATTTAGTGGATTTAGTTTTGGAAGCGTTTACTTTGAGGGGGATAGGAGCCGAATAGGTGTAATTGTAATTTATTATTTAAATTATCAAAAAAATGTTTGACTAAAAATAATTACTAAAGTATAGTAAATTACAAATAGTAACTTAAAATTCTATTTAAGCTATTTTCAACATATGTTTCATTAAGGGTAGCGTATTTCATTTTTGGGCAGCGTGATCGCCAGGAGTGAATATATAGCTATTACTATTTTAACACATATCTCAAATTCGAGATAAATTAAAAGGGGGATTTTTTATGACAAAATATTTAGTTGATGCATCACACTCAAGTATTGGCTTCGAAGTAAAACACATGATGGTTTCGAAAGTAAAAGGTAGCTTTGATCAATTTACAGCAGACGTTGAGGCGACAGAATTAGCAGACTTAACAACTGCTCAAATTGCATTTGAAATTGATGTTAATAGTGTAAACACGCGCAGTGAAGATCGCGACAATCATTTAAGATCAGGTGATTTCTTTGATGTAGAGAATTTTCCGAAAGTAACATTTAAATCAACAGGCATTGAAGGCGCTGGAGAAAACTTTAAATTAACAGGCGACCTAACGATTAAAGATGTAACATTGCCAGTAACATTCGATGTAGAGTACGGTGGTAAGGGCACAAATCCATGGGGTGGAACAGTTTATGGCTTCGAAGCAGAAGCAAAAGTAAACCGTGAAGATTTCGGCCTAGTATGGAATGCGGCACTTGAAACAGGTGGCGTATTAGTAGGGAAAGATATTAAAATTAAAGTCGAATTAGAATTAAGCCCAGAAGCAACTGCATAAATAATAAAGGAATCCACACATTCGTGTGGATTCCTTTTATTCGTTCAATCGTTTCTTTACGTTTTGCATAAATTGATTTAATTTCATGATGATGACGAAGATGTTCGGCTTCTTCTAAGTAGTCGGCCCAAATATGTCGCTGAATCATTTTCGTATGATTTTTACTCTCAGTACATTGCGCTAAGAGATTAATAAGTTGATTGGAATGGAGGGACCGCGACTCCACCGGGAACAGCACGCGCGGAAGATCCACTAATTGGCTACTGCCGTAGTAGTAGCCAATTAGTTAGCTGGAGCCGTGCCCGGGGAAAGCGTCGGTCCCGGAATGGAAATCAACGAATTCAATGTTAATCTAATTTTAAAATAAAAAAGACTGTAAACAAACCCAAATTTTTGAGTTTGTCTACAGTCTGAAACGACCTCACGTGAGTGAGGTCGTTCCTGAGTTGTTAAAATAGTATATGTGCAATTGCAGCAACAATTGGGATTGAAATAATTGTACGGATTAAGAAGATGAGGAATAAATCCCAAATCTTAAGTGGAAGCTTCGTGCCTAAAATTAAGCCACCAACCTCGGACATGTAAATTAACTGTGTTACAGAAATTGTCGCGATGAAGAAACGAGTTAATTCTGATTCAATGCCCGCCCCTAAAATAGAAGGTAATAGCATATCCGCAAAACCAACGACTAGTGTTTGCGCGGCTTCACTTGCTTCAGGAATTTGAAGCAATGTTAAAATCGGCTCAAATGGCATCCCTAAAATACGGAATACACTTGTAAATTCAGCCAGTACTAGTGCGATCGTACCGAATGCCATAATAATTGGCGCAACAGCAAACCACATTTCTAATACGTTTTTAAAGCCACCTGTAACATTCTTAAACAGATTGCGGTTTGAATGGGCAACTTCTAAAGCTTTTTCAGTACCATGAGAAACCATTGTTAAGTGCTCCGGTACATCTTCAAGGTTAGCAGCTGGAGTCGTACCATCAATTAGCGTGTTCGCTTTATTACGTAAAGGGAAAATACGAGGCATGATGAATGCCAAAATTAACCCTGTCACTAAAACTGCGCCATAAAACTGGAAGAAGTACGCATCAAGACCGATTGTTTCAAGCACGAATAAGCAGAATGTAATTGAAACAACAGAGAATGTTGTAGCAATGATTGCAGCTTCTCGTCCTGTATAATTTTTTTCTTCATATTGCTTCGCTGTTAATAATACACCGATTGTACCGTCTCCAACCCAAGAAGCAAGTGCATCAATTGCTGATCGACCTGGGATTTTGAAAAGAGGACGCATTACACGAACCATTAGTGACCCAAAAAACTCAAGTAATCCGAAGTTCGTTAATAATGGAAGTAATAGACCAGCAAAGAAGAATAAAGTGAACATAAATGTTATTAGACCGTCAGCTGGATCAATCAATACGCCTGCTGTGTAGTCACTTGTAAAGCTTGCTGGTCCAATCTGCCACATGTACATAACCGCAAATACAACAGCAAGCACACGCATCGTTGTCCAAAACCAATGAACACGGAAAAGACTATCAAATAAAGTTCGCGGCGCATCGGACGCCTTTGGAATAAAATGCATAATTATTGAACCGAGTGCAGCAATGATAAAAATAATTAATGCGAATAATTGGATATAAGGCTCAACAATCCCAGCTAACCCACTAGCAAGCATTGCGATAGGTACCTTGAATCCATTGTCCGTAGCGATAGGCGTGATGAATAGGAAAACACCTAGTAGTGACGGGATGATAAAGAGTAACCATGTATAGAAAGGATATTTTTTCATTAGAATAAACCTCTTTTTTAGTTTTGTATATTTATACAATATAAATTTTTTATATGCAGATGTCTAGTCATTTTCGGATAGGCGGAATTTTCGGAATTTAAGGCGTTTAAAAAAACATCCGCCCATGCAAAGTTAGCGTGAGTGGATGTTTAGAAATAGATTAATTTTCGAAGTTAATTTCGTAAAAGCGCTCGACATTTAACCAGCTTTCGCTTAATTCTTCTCCGGCATCGACGCGTTTTGCAGATTCAGCAAGCATCCAAGCAGTTTGAGAAATATGAGCTTTTAACGCTTCTAACTTGTCATTCTTAACAGAACTAATATTTACAGTAATCGGTGGTTCGCCCAAGTTAGCGATTGTATTGTTTGCAAAACCTACTGCAAGAATACTGGGACGTTCCGCTGCAGGCATGCGTCGAACAGCTCTTACGACAGCATTTGCAGTAGCTTCGTGATCAGGATGCACAGCGTATCCTGGTAAAAACGTGAAGATTAAAGAAGGATTAAGCTCTTCAATTAAATCGGCAACAAGCTTCACCATTTTTTCGTCATCTTCAAATTCAATCGTTTTATCGCGTAAGCCCATCATACGTAAATCCTCAATACCCATCGCAACGCACGCAGCTTGAAGCTCCTTACGACGAATTTCAGGCAATGATTCACGCGTAGCAAATGGAGGATTGCCTAGATTACGACCCATTTCCCCTAAAGTTAAGCAGGCATATGTAACGGGCACGCCTTGATTGCGCAACAACCGAACAGAACCCGCAACAGAAAAGGCTTCATCATCTGGATGTGGATACACGATTAAAACGTGACGTTCGTTATCAAAAGTAAACATATTCAACACTCCTTAGTAGGCAAATGGCGTTTCGCTAATTTCAAGCGCAACAGCCAGCTTCCCTGTATAATCAAGTCCAGCCATTAATAGACGACCCTTTTCATCTAATTCGAAATGCGTAATTCCTTGCGCATAAACCCATCCATACTCCATTTTTAGGCCGACACGATGCGGGCTATCGGCTACAACTTTTCCTAATTCATAGCGAATTTTCACATTGCGAATAAATGCGCCAGCATTAAAAACCTTATCGTCAAAATGAGTTGCATAGGCACCATTCGTTGTTTCTAAGTGAATATATACATCTTTATTTGAAAAAGAATTAAGTAGGCTTTGTAATTCCTCAACAAGTACTTCTTTCATCTTAACTCTCCTCTCGAAACGCGCTTTCTCTAATAGTATAGTAAAAAATCCCTTCAAATGAAAAGAATAAAACCTTAAAAGTGGTTAGTGTAGTGTATGCAAGGTGGGGATTACTAGAAATGTAAGCTACCCAATGAGGGAGCAGTTTAATAAGAGCGACTTCACAATCGTTAAAATAAAACTAAAAAATAGACGGATCATGTAGAAGTTCTACATGAATCGTCTAAGTTGATTAGTTGACACTAACTAGTTCAGTTATTTCAATTGCGGGTGCTCCGAAACGAGATTTTGCACCGTGCATAACAGGTCCCACAAATTCATTTAATGCCCAGCCGTTTGCAATTGCTGCCGACACAAATTCCTTCGCCTCGTATACTGCCTCTTCAACACTTAACCCATTGGCTAAATTTGCGCAAATACTTGCGGCAAACGTACAGCCCGCGCCATGGTTATAAATAGAAGCAACTTTTTCTGTAGAAAGCAGCTTAAATGTTTTACCATCATAAAACAAGTCGATTGCCTTATCATGCTCAAGCGCTTTACCACCTTTAATGACAACGTTTTTAGCGCCAAGTTCATGGATTTTTACAGCAGCCGCTTGCATTTCTTCAATCGTTTTTGGTGTGCCTGTTCCTGCAAGTTGGCCAGCCTCAAATAAATTTGGCGTAACCACTGTTGCATAGGGTAATAAGTAGTTGATCATAGCTGTTGTATTTCCGGGATTCAGTACTTCGTCATCCCCTTTGCAAATCATAACAGGGTCAATAACAATATTATGCGTGCCAGAATTTTGGATGGCATCAGAGGCGATTTTGATAATTTCCTCTGTAGAAAGCATGCCCGTTTTAATCGCATCGACGCCAGTTGAAAGGGCAGTCGCGATTTGTTGTTCTAATAAAGCAGTTGGAAGTGGCGTTACATTATGGCTCCATGATTTCGGGTCCATTGTTACAACAACTGTTAATGCAACCATTCCATAAGTTCCATGCTCCTGGAAAGTTTTTAAGTCGGCCTGCATGCCTGCGCCGCCCGATGTATCAGAACCTGCGATGGTTAATGTTTTCTTTAAAGTCATGCTCTTCACTCCTAATGTTTGAATAGTTCATTTAGTATAACGCAACTCTGACTTTATAAAAATAGTCAGAAAAACATAAATCAGGAAGGTCAGATTTAAGTTTTTGTTGAAATGAAACGTGCAATCTTATACCGTATGTAAGAAGAGGTGAGTTGTATAATGAATATTCCAGTAGGCTGGCAAGGAGTACTGTCAGATGAAACGAAAACCCACTATTATAAAGAGCT
>JAZLIT010000205.1:0-5668 GCA_045617525.1 Solibacillus sp.
CGAATTTCACACATTTCTTTTAGCGTTTTATCCGAGAACACCACAAATGATGGTACGCCCTCTTCATCAGCTAATTGCTTACGAATAACACGTAATTCCTCAAATAGTGGATCCTCATCATGAATTCGTTGCACTGCAACAGCCTTTTTGCGTGAAATTCGATGACCGCCCATTAATACTTCACGGCCAAGTTCTGACACATAAATTGTTGGAAATTGTCCAACACCCACTAATAACAATTTCTCTGCAATGAGAAATTCAATGAAGTTAGCAATTTCCTTGCTATTCATATGGCGCAATAGCCCATAAGTCGGTAGTTTCATAAACCCAAACTCCGTCATTTTTTTGTTTCGTGAACCAGCTAATACCTGAGCAGTAAGTTGTTTACCAAACTTCTGACCCATTCGAATCACGCAGGATAACACTTTTTGCGCTTCCTCTGTTACATCCACAACCTCACGTGTATCCGAGCAATTATCACATTGTGCACAGGCTGTTGTATCATCCTCGCCGAAATAGCTCGTAATGTACTGCTGTCTGCATTGTTCCGTATGCGTATAATCAATCATCAGCTGCAACTTTTCAAGCTCAAATGGAATGCGAGAGCGGTCCTGTGCTTGATCAATTAAAAAGCGCTGCGTCATCTCATCTTGAGAACTATAAAGAAGCACGCATTCACTAGGCAAGCCGTCTCGTCCAGCTCGTCCGGCCTCCTGATAATAGCTTTCCATATTGCGCGGCATTTGATAATGAATGACATAACGTACATTCGTCTTATTAATCCCCATTCCGAATGCATTTGTCGCTACCATCACATTCACTTCATCATTTAAAAAGCGATTTTGCTCATACGTACGGTCCTCTTCAAAAAGTCCACCATGATACTTCGCAACCTTGACATTAAGCTTACGTAATAGCTCATACACCGCTTCAACTGCTTTACGCGTTGCACAATAAATAATGCCAGCATCCTGGTGATTCAACGTTACATACTTTTTAATATAGGACTCACGATTTTCCCCAGTTAGCACTTTAAACGATAAATTCTCACGTGCAAAGCCTGTTATAAGTGAATTTGCTTCCGGTATATCGAGCAGCGAACGAATGTCACTACACACCTCATCCGTAGCCGTTGCAGTAAGGGCTAATACTGGCGGCTTTTTGTCCCATACGTTAAGTAATGATGAGATTAAACGGTAGCTCGGTCGGAAGTCATGACCCCACTGCGAAATACAATGTGCCTCATCAATCGCTATTAGCGGTACATTGACCTGCGATAACGTTTGCAAAAAAGCTTCATTTTCTAAGCGCTCTGGTGCAATATACAAGAGTTTCAGATTGCCCTGACGAATATCCGTAAGCACTTGCTGAAACTCTTCATAGCCAAGCGAACTATTAATATACGCCGCAGAAATACCCGCTGTACGCAGCATATCGACTTGATCCTTCATTAAAGAGATTAGTGGTGAAATAACTAGCGTCATACCCTCAAAGCAAAGTGCCGGAATTTGATAACAAATACTTTTACCGCCACCCGTTGGCATAACAACAAGTGAATTTTTCCCATCTAATACATTTTGTATTACTTCATCTTGGCCAATTCGAAATGCATCATAGCCAAAATAGGTTTTTAAATGTACTAAAGCGTTTTTCATATTGTACCTGCCTTTAGTTAAAATTTAATTTAGTTTACATAATAAAATTATTTAAAACAAGCTGTTAGACGAGATTTTAATCACTCTTCTCATCTGTTGCTCGGAATGATATGACCTTAAATACGCCATCTACCTCAATAATGTGCAGCGTCATCGATAGCATTTGCTGTTTATCGAAATTCAGCAAGCCCGTGAACTGTACGATATACTGATAGTTGGCATATTGAATACCACTCACTTCAATCTCCCCTATACGATACTGCTCGCCGTAACTTTCCCATGCTTCAAAAATTTCACGTAAGGCGTCTGACCCAATGATTGGTAAAAAGTCATTCTGCTCTTTGTTTACATAATAATTATATTGTTGCATAAATTGATGCGTGTATTGTTCAATCGCATCTCTGTCAAAATTAAAGGTTGCTTTTTCATAGCTTTCGATTAAATTATCAGCTTGTACCATTACTTTCGGATACCGCTCTAATAGTTGCCTTGCTTCGTTTCGCTCTTCAAACGTAAGTCCAACCTTTTTTGCTTCGCCCACAAATGCTTGCAAATCTTCTGCGGACACAGTTATTGGCTGCCCTTCTGCATCAAATGAATGAAACGCAGTAAGTTGCCCGTCCTCTAGAAGAAACTGCTCGTCGCTATAATTTTCAAGCTTCACTTCCGCACTATTTCTAAAATGAAGAATAGCCATATTTCGCTGCGTATCAAGCTTAATAACCGTGCCTTCAAGCTGCTGCCCTGAAGATGTTTCAATTAATACTTTCGGATGCTGATAAACTGCAGAAGCCTCCGTTAAAATCCATTTATCACGCTCGTCCACCTTCACGACATAGCCCTTTGAATTTTGCTCGAGCGAATACACATTGACCGCAATATCCATTTGCTCTTTTTTCGTTTCTGCCTTGTCAACTGGCGAATCATACACCTTTGAAACAGGCTCTGAACAACCAGCGAGTAACAACACAGTTAGTAATATCCACTTTTTCATCCTTCTCACCTCAAATAAAAAAAGCCTAGGCTTAAGCCTAGACTCTTTTAATTATACACGTTTTTCACGTTGCATAAATACAATTGAAATAAACATTAACACAAATAAAGCAATTAAAATTATCTTCGTCATAAAGTGAGTAGCTGTTGCATCATATACAACCCCGATCACTAACGGTAAAATCGCACTAATCATAAAGCCCCCTGATAAAACCATCGAGCTCCATTCATTTGCCTCACGATTATTACGCGCTTCTTGCAGTGGTAACATTAATCCAATTGGGAATAATCCACTTAATGAAGCACCTAAAATCATCGCACCTACCCAAATCGACCAGCTTGCATCGACTAGCAAAATTAGTGCCCCGATAAATCCGAAACCAATTAATCCGTACAACCAATTAATAATATTCGGAAATTTTCCAATCATAGACGGTATGACAATATTTCCGATTAACTGCACTATCGACATCGTCGTTAAGACAGTACCAGCAACGATTAACGTCATGCCCTGTTCCATCGCCATTGATGCTAACCAGGCTGTTAAACTGAAGAAAATTGCCGTTTGTACACCGAAATAAATCATAATGATCCATGCTGATTTCGATTTCCAAGGATTACGTCCAAGTTCTTGTTCTGACTCGGCTTCCCCTTGTTCTTCTTTTTTATCTAAAGCAAGCGTCCAAAATACAAGTGCAATGATCGCTAATAGAGCCCATACAGCTAATGCGTACGACCAATCATTTGAACTTTCATAAAAAACACCTGTAAAGCCAGCGCTTAACGTAGCACCGCCACCGATTGCAAATGAATACAAGCCAATGACTGGTGCCATTTTCTCTTTAAATGTTGCTTTAATAAATGCATTTAAAATCGGGCTAATAATGGCAATTGCAAAACCAGTTAAAAAGCTCGTAAGTACTAAAGCTGAAAAACTTGCAAAGAAATAACGTGCAGCAGTAGCCACACCAATAATTATGATTAAACTATTAATGGCTGTACGATAGCCAAAGTTCTTTTGCATTGACACCGCTAAAGGTGCGAATAAACCCATACAAAATACGGGAATCGATGTTAATAAACTCATCATTGTACTCGATACAGCTAGTTCATCTTGAATTGTATTGATTAGTGGTCCAATTGACGTCACAGAAGGACGTAAATTCAACGACACAAAAAAGATTGCCGCGAAAATAAGCCATGTCTTTACGTTTTTCATTTGTTGCATATTCTTTCTCCACTCTATAATTTCATGTAGATAGAGTAAAGCATACGTTCAAAAAAAATCCAACCTATATCACTTCTTCAACTTAATGTTTTAAAAGTATTAGCAATATTTCAAAATACTGAACTCGAATATTTAAAGCGATACTCTTTCTTCTACATGCTGTTTCATGCTATAATTGAAACATTGTGTACAAAAAGAAAGCGAGTATTACTTCTTTTCAAGCAATCTAAAAAATAAACGAATTACACGAAGGAGGAACTTACATGATTCAAGTAAGTGGTGTAGGTCTTCGCTATGGCGACCGTAAATTATTTGACGACGTAAATATTAAATTCACACCGGGTAACTGCTACGGTTTAATCGGAGCAAACGGTGCTGGTAAATCAACTTTCATTAAAATTTTATCAGGCGATATCGAGGCACAAGAAGGCCACGTATCAATGGGTAAAGATGAGCGCCTATCAGTATTAAAGCAAAATCACTTCGAATACGATGAGTTCAACGTATTAGATACTGTAGTAATGGGTAATAAACGCCTTTGGGAAGTAAAAGCAGAAAAAGACGCGATCTACATGAAAGAAGAATTTTCTGATGAAGACGGCATGCGTGCTGCAGAACTTGAAGGCGAATTCGCTGATATGAACGGTTGGGAAGCTGAATCAGATGCAGCTTCTTTACTTAGTGGTTTAGGTATCGGCGAGGAGCTTCACTACATGATGATGGCTGACCTTGAAGGTTCTGACAAAGTAAAAGTTCTTTTAGCACAAGCTTTATTCGGTAAGCCTGACGTTCTATTACTAGATGAGCCTACCAACCACTTAGACATTAAAGCAATTAAATGGTTAGAAGATTTCTTAATGAACTTCGATAACACAGTAATCGTTGTATCACATGACCGTCACTTCATCAACAAAGTATGTACACATATTGCGGACTTAGACTTTGGTAAAATCCAAGTTTACGTTGGTAACTATGATTTCTGGTACGAATCTTCTCAGTTAGCTCAAAAAATGGCTGCTGATCAAAACAAGAAGAAAGAAGAAAAAATCAAAGAATTACAAGCCTTCGTTGCTCGTTTCTCTGCTAACGCTTCTAAATCTTCTCAAGCAACATCTCGTAAAAAGATGTTAGATAAAATCGAGTTAGATGACATCCGACCATCAAGCCGTAAATATCCATTCATCAACTTCCAAACTGGCCGCGAAATCGGTAATGACGTTTTAACAGTTGATGGTTTAACAGCTTCTCACGATGGCGCTACTGTTTTCAATGACATTCGCTTCTCTTTAAACAAAGAAGATAAAGTCATCTTAATCGGTAACACAATCGCAAAATCTGCTTTAATGGACGTTCTTATGGGACGTAAAGAAGCGGATGCTGGTACGTATAAATGGGGTGTAACAACAACTCAAAGTTACTTCGAAATGGACCATGACCAATACTTCGGTGGCGGTGAAAAATCATTAGTAGAATGGTTACGTCCATACTCACCTGAAGACGAAACAGAAAGCTTCTTACGCGGCTTCCTAGGGCGTATGTTATTCTCCGGTGAAGAAGTGAAGAAATCTCCTGCCGTCCTTTCAGGGGGCGAAAAAGTACGTTGTATGCTATCTAAAATGATGTTAAACAATGCAAACGTATTATTACTAGATGAGCCTACTAACCACTTAGACCTTGAATCAATTCAAGCACTAAATGAAGGTTTAATCCGCTTTAAAGGCGCGATGATTTTCACATCACACGATCACCAGTTCATCCAAACAATTGCAAATCGCGTAATTGAAATCCGTGA
>JAZLIT010000206.1:0-30437 GCA_045617525.1 Solibacillus sp.
TTTTTAATTAAATTGGAAAACGTACTGTTCTAACCGTGATAAATTGTTATAATTTAAGTACTAATATACTTTATGGTAGGGTAAGAAATAATCTTTTCGGTACATATTAAAAATAAATGTTTTAGGGCAGACTGGAGTGAACAATGAATGAGATTTATACCACATGATTATTCAAATAGCACGAAAAAGTGGGAAGAAGTACTGGGGGCTAAGCTATTTTCGAGAGAAATTTATTTACAACAAGAAAATGAATTAAGCTATACGCGTGTTGCGAAGCAGTTCCTTGGAATATATGATAGCGACTATGATATGAAAGAATATTTACATACACTCTCGAATAAAGAAATGAACTGGACATTTTTATTCCGAAATTTGCCAAAAGCAATCGATGCGCAGCAAAGAACTGAAATTGTGAATATTTTGCAAATGCACCGAGAGAAACCGTTGTCGATCAATCGATTTATGGCATTTTTTGCAGGAAAAAACTTATTACCACTTATGAACACACCATATAAAGAACATTTTGTGAATACTCTAAGAACTTGGTTAGAGTTTTTACAAATACGTTACCCGCAGCTGATTAGTACTCAACTACAGCGTATTTTTCTAGATTTTATTAAGTGGTCAAATTACCATTTTCCGCTGTGGCATTCCCAAGCACCATTTGAAACAATGATGCCACGCGTAATGTGGTATGGCCCGGCTAAAGAAAGTGAAGCCTATTATTTATATTTCTTGTATTTATTTGGTTGTGACCTCATAGTATTTGAACCAAATGGAGAAAATATTTTCACAGCATATGGTATGTCAACTATTCCTACTGAAATATTACCGAATACGGGGGACTTATTTGATTTTCCATTTGAAAAACCAGTTCAAGTTCAAACCGTTACATCACGTGCTTCTGAAGAGGTAAGTAGGCATCTTTATAATAATACTTCAATGAATTTCCCGTGGAAGTATGCTGAATATGAAACTCGCTCACGTATTTTAAATACGACATACGATGAGTTATTCCTTTTATCCAAGGCACAGTTGTATTTACGAGAAGGCTTTGAGGAAGCGGGAAATCTCATATACTTACCGGTGTTATTTACAAAAATTGAAGGTGTCTCGTTAAATCGATTAGATTACAACCGTAAAGTCCGTAGTTTGCATGAGCAAGAACTGACGTTTACAGCTACAAGTTTTCCATTAATGCCATTACAAAAAAGTAATATGCAGTTTCATATCCGTGATTCAAGCTCAAATGGACAGCTTGATGCAGAAAAATTAATGCAACTCGCAATTTGGCCCTTTAAAAATTTACAACTAGGTGCACAGCGTAATGTGGCAAAAACAATAATACGCTTTATTAATAGCGATATGATCCAACCACTTCCGCAGCAATCTAAAATAGAGCATGAACAATACTTATTCGGTCAACTCTTGTTAATACCTGAAGAGATAATCCGGTTATATCAACAATTTGATTATAGTTATTCGAATCCAACTATTTTAATTTTTAAGGAAGAGGCAAGCGGACAGATGCAACGTCAAGACGCAATTTTGTTGGTGTTTGCCAATATGTTAGGGTTTGATGTAATCATTTATAGTCCAGGGGGATCGCTTAGTATCGAGCATTATATAAAAGAGCAGATAATTAGTACTCATCGACTTGAAAAGATTAGTTTTGATGAGAAATTATTGGATGTTTTAGAAAGTTCTGCTAATGCAGAAAACCCAGCGAATAAAAGCAATTTAAAGTCGTTATTTAATAAAATTTCCAAAAGATATAAAAATAACAATAATAATTTGTAATGTAAGATAAAAATAGTTAAAGTTAAGGTGTGACAAACAATATTTATTGATTAGGAGGTCTTTGGAATGTCAATAAACTTACAAAAAGGTCAAAAAATTGACTTGACAAAAGGTAATGCAGGTTTAGATAAAATTTTTGTGGGCTTAGGATGGGATCCAGTGCAAAAGCCAAGCAAAGGATTATTAGGCGGACTTTTTGGTGGAGGAAGTTCATCTGCATCAATTGATTGTGATGCTTCAGTACTATTACTGAAAAGTGATCGTTTAGCATCGAAAAGCGATATCGTTTATTTCGGTAATTTAACAGGTGCTAACGGTGCAGTCCATCATTCAGGTGATAACCGAACAGGCGATGGCGATGGTGATGACGAGCAGGTAGTTATTAAGCTTAAATCAATTCCATCTGATTACAATCGATTAATTTTTGTTGTTAACATTTATGATGCAAAAAAACGAAAACAGCATTTTGGTATGATTCAAAATGCATTTATTCGAGTTGTAAATGCTACAACAAACGAAGAGTTATTAAAATATAATTTATCTGAAAGTTACGTCAATAAAACTACATTAATTACAGGTGAAATATATCGCCATAATGATGAATGGAAATTTGGTGCAATTGGCACTGCAACAGAAGCAGGTTCTCTTGGCGAAGTAGTAAAAAATTACGAGTAATATTGGAGGAAGAAATATGGTAGTTTCATTATCTAAAGGTCAAAAAGTAGATTTAACAAAAACGAATCCAGGTTTAGCAAAAGTAAGCGTAGGCTTAGGATGGGATACGAATAAGTATGATGGTGGTAATGATTTCGATTTAGACGCATCGGTCTTTTTATTAGAGGCGAATGGCAAAGTAGCAGGTCCAGAGGGCTTCATTTTCTACAATAATACAACAGGCGGAAATGGATCTATTGTTCACTCAGGTGATAATTTAACGGGTGCAGGAGACGGTGATGACGAAGTCGTTCAAATCGAACTTCTTAATGTACCGGCATCTATCGAGAAAATTACATTCACTGTAACGATTCATGATGGTGAAGCACGTAATCAAAATTTTGGTATGGTATCAAATGCGTTCATTCGTGTATTTGATGAGTCAGGTGAGTTAATTCGCTATGATTTAGGGGAAGATTTCTCAATTGAAACTGCTTTGGTTGTCGGTGAATTATATCGCCACAATGGAGAGTGGAAGTTTGCGGCTATAGGTTCAGGATATCAAGGTGGTCTAGCGGTGCTGTGCAATGATTTTGGTTTACAAATAGGTTAAACTAAAAATACACTTAGGGGGATTATACATGGCAATTCAATTAAGTAAAGGTCAGCGTATTGATTTAACTAAAGGAAACCCAGCTTTAAAAAATATTGTTGTAGGTTTAGGGTGGGATGTAAAAGGATTTGATGGGGGCGAAGGATTTGATTTAGATGCCTCAGCATTTTTATTAAATTCAGAGGGAAAATGCCGCCAAGAATTAGATTTCATCTTTTATAACAACTTAGTAAGTCCAGACCGCTCAGTAGAACATACGGGTGACAATCGAACGGGTGAAGGCGACGGAGATGATGAAAAGATCAAAGTGCATTTAGATAAAGTTTCTGCTGACGTTAGTCGAATTGCGATTACTGTTACCATTCATGATGCAGAAATTCGTCGCCAAAACTTTGGTCAAGTGACGAATGCGTTTGTTCGCTTAGTAGATGAAGACTTAGGAACAGAAATTTTACGTTTCGATTTAGGTGAAGACTTCTCAATTGAAACAGCGGTTGTTTTCTGTGAGTTGTATCGACAAGGAAGCGAATGGAAATTTAATGCGATTGGCTCAGGTTACCAAGGTGGCTTAGGTGCGCTTGTTGCTACTTATGGTTTAAGTTAGACAATGTTTCAGGCAGGATATGAAATAGATATCATTAACTAAATCTTAAGTACATATGCATCTTTCTTTGACTAGTCAATGCTGGGGAAGCACTAACTTCTCCAGCAGCAAAATGATGCATCAATAGCAGGATTAATAGTGAAATTGATAGACCGTGTCCCAAAAATGGAAACAACAGTTTTCATCCTAATCTCCTCATTCTTGATCACATTTGAAGTATAGAAGTAAAAACAAAATCGTAAGGCAGAATTAAATTGAATTTATTTTAAGGAAGACAATCTTTTAGTGTCTTCCTTATTTTTTAAATTTTGTGAAGGGGAATTATAGAAATGCGTTTTTTTAATAAAGAATTAAGTACAGGAAAAGGTTCAATTTTTTATCAAGAGCCACGCCCTTTTACAAAATATACAGTAAAACAACAACTTCGCTATTGTGTTGGTGCAGCATTATATATGCCAGCAATTAGAGAGAAGATTGCCAGTGATATTATTAATCAAAAATATCCATCATTAACAACGATAGTAATTGATTTAGAAGACGCACTTGGAGATATCCAGGTTAAAGAAGGCATAAAGCAACTAGAAAAAACCATCGAAACATTGGATCAAGCAATTCAAAGTAACGTCGTCCAAGAAGAGCAATTACCTTTGTTATTTGTGCGTGTTAGAGGTCCGGGTCAGTTACAAGAAATTATTCAGTGTCTTGGTGAAAGGCAGCATATCCTAACGGGTTATGTACTCCCGAAATTCACAAAAAACAATGGACGTACTTATTTAGAATTGATTGAACAGCAAAATCGATTAGGCTTCAAGTTATATGCAATGCCAATATTAGAATCTGCTGAAATATTCTATAAAGAAGATCGAATGGACCATCTTTTAGCGATAAGAGCCTTGTTAACAGAGTATAGTGATTATGTATTAAATGTGCGGATTGGCACGACAGACTTAAGCGGGCTAGTGGGCGTTCGACGTACAATAAATCATACAATTTATGAAATCCAAGCCGTACGGGACTGTATAACGGATATTTTGAATGTATTTTTACGAGAATCCCCTCAGTTTACTGTGTCGGGTTCTGTATGGGAATATTTTGGGGAATGTGCCGACGGGATTTCTACAGCGACGGAAGGATTACTAAGGGAAGTTGAGCTTGATCGATTAAACGGTTTAATTGGAAAGACGATTATTCATCCAACACATATTGATGCTGTAAATTCGATGTATGTCGTATCCCATGAGGAGTACATGGATGCACTAAAAATTATTTCGCACACAGATGGATATAACGGCGTTTTGAAAAGTGATTACGGAAATAAAATGAATGAGATGAAACCGCATCACAATTGGGCAGAGCAAATTTTAATTCGTGCGGAAGTATACGGGGTATTTAACCCTCAATATAACCATATGCATCTATTACAAAAGAGGGTAGTCCAATGAAGCGATACAATGTACTGGATAAGTTCACAGCAGAGGTAAATGTTTTAGCTAATCCCTATAACTTTGAGCAATCGCAACTTTTAGATATTGCGATGCGTATTAATAAGAAACGTAGTTTTTTATTCGTAAGTAAGGTGTTAGGAAAACACTTGGCTGTACAACCTCAAATCCCGATTATAACGGGTCAGTTATTAGCGTATCGTTTTTTAGAAGTACGTGAAAATGAGTATCAAAAATTGACCCCGCAACTCGTTAAAGCAATTAAAAATCACTCCTATGCACAAGAAGTATTACAACTCGTACAAAAAAATCCAATTTATTCTAAAAAAAAGCTACGGATTATTGGCTTTGCAGAAACGGCAACAGCACTTGGCCATGCGTTTTTTGATGCATTTGAAGGGGACGTTCGATATATTCATACGACACGTGAATGTTTAGTAAATGTATCGCCTACGTTAACGTTTGAAGAAGAACATTCACATGCATCGATGCATCGTCTATATGCAGATGAAACCTTTTTTAATGATGTTACTGAACTAGTTCTAGTTGATGATGAAATGACAACAGGGAATACAAATAGGAATATCATTCGACAATTACATGCACACTTTCCAAATATAAAGGTTTATACACTTGTTTCAATTTTAGATTGGCGAAGTGAAACGTCTCAACAACAAATGACGGACTTAGCACAGGAGTTAAATATTGAGATTCATAGTGTTTCACTTATACAAGGAGAATTTTTAATTGAGATGCATGGGGAGCTACCTGTTTCAGAAGAAATATCGTTCCTACATGAGGAAACAGAGGTTGAAGAACATTCTATTCATTCATTGATTCGAAGTGATTTTATTATGCAACCATCATTTAGTGAAGAAGCAAGAATTGATGAAGCTATGTTTTATAAAGGAAGTGGTCGTTTTCCCCTAACCGTAGAACAGCATAGAGCGTATTATAAAGGTCTCCAAAGTGTTATTGATGATATTGTAAGGCTACGTACAGGTAAAAGATGCTTAGTGCTGGGCGTAGGAGAATTCATGTATACACCATTGTATATCGCTGCCCAAATGGGAGAGGGTGTATCTTATCACTCTACTACACGTAGTCCGATTTTTGCGCATAATGATTCACTTATCCATAATAAAATTCAATTTAAAAGTCCTGAATTTCCTGGCGTCACAAATTATTTATACAACATTTCAAAAGGTGAATACGAAGACATTTTTCTGATTTTCGAAAGGATACTAGATCAAGACGCATTATCAATGTTAGTGAGTCAACTGAGATTATTGACGAACCATGTCCATATTATTACATTTGGAGGGGATAGAAATGTTGATGTATGAGCCTGATATTATGGGAAGCTACAAGCAAAATGATGTAACGTTTCTGTTAAGAGATATTAGTCATTTAAATATCGAGGCTAGTACCGACGAGCGGGAAGAAAAGATTCAAAAAGGGGTTGCCCATTATTCTGAGATGTTGCCAATGGAATTTCAGCCTAATAAGAAATATATGATGTTATACGAAAGTATGCTTATAAAATATGCGCGTAAAATTGCGTATTGTGTTGCGGTAGTATGTGAGAAAATGTTGAAAATCCGTAATATAGAAAATATCATCCTCGTTAGTTTAGCTCGAGCAGGTACGCCAATTGGGATCTTGATGAAGCAATACCTTAAGCAGGTATATAATACGGATGTGGTCCATTACTCAATTTCTATTATACGTGGACGTGGAATTGATCGAGCTGCACTTAAATATATAACAGCAAAACATCCACAAGGAGAAGTTCAATTTGTAGATGGTTGGACAGGAAAAGGTGCGATTACTCAGGAATTAAAGCATGCAGTTGCTGAGTGGAATGCGAATGAAACGGTAAAACTAGATGCTCATCTAGCTGTTTTAGCAGATCCTGGGCACTGTGTGAAGTTATATGGCACGCGTGATGATTTTTTAATTCCTTCCGCATGTTTAAATTCCACTGTTTCGGGCTTAGTTAGCCGTACGGTTTTTAATGAGAATTTTATGAATAAAGATGATTTTCATGGGGCGAAGTTTTACCGAGAGCTTGCCTCCGTTGATGTTTCAAATGAATTTATTGAAACTGTTGCTCTACATTTTACGGATAAGCTAGTGCAAGAGGTGCAAAGAGAAGTATGGGATCTAATAAGTGAGCCTGAACCGAATTGGCAAGGTGAAAAGTGTGTCGTACAAATTCAACAGCATTTTAATATTCAAAATCGTAATCATGTTAAGCCAGGTGTAGGAGAAACAACACGTGTGTTATTACGTAGAGTTCCGTGGAAAATTCTTGTGAATCCGACAGTTGGAGAGGAGTTAACGCACATTTATATGTTGGCACAGGAGCGCGGTGTAGAAGTTGAGCACTATCCAAACATGCCATATTCTTGTTGTGGACTCATAAAGGAGCTATCATAGATGCATTTATTTACATCAGACTTGGATCGAACTCTTATTTTTTCGAAACGTTCTATTGCGAAAGAAATTTCTGATCAAATATGTATCGAAACGATCGACATGCGTGAAATTTCCTATGTGACACCAAAAATTATGGATATTTTAGGCGACATAAATAACAAGATGCAATTTGTTCCCGTTACGACACGTTCATCCGAACAATTTAATCGATTGCAATTATTTCAGAATAAAATCGATCCAGAAATTGTGATTTTAGCTAATGGTGGCATAATTTTACGTCATGGTCAAATTGATGATATGTGGCAACAAACCATCAAGCAAATGATGGATGGTTTAACTTTACCCCTAACAACTTTTCAATCCTTTTTTAAAAAACAATTGGCTGCACCTTATTTTTTAGAGTGGAAGTTAGTGGATGATATATTTTTTCTATACATTGTAGATATACAGCAGGTAAACTATCTAGCGCTTCAACAATTTCAGCAACAGATTGAGGCGTGTGGATGGATAAGTTATTTACAAGGTAGAAAATTTTATATTTTACCACAGCAACTCACAAAAGGTGCCGCTGTTTCTTATATAAAAAAACAATGTGATTATGAGTTACACTTTGCAGCGGGGGATTCTTTAATGGATAAAAGCATGTTGCAACATGCTGATTATGGTTTTGTGCCCCGCCATGGAGAGCTTGTAGATTATTTAGAGGATGCTAGTCACATTGAAATTATCGAAGCAACTGGGGCGGATTTTGCAGAGCAATGTTTATCTCGAATAAACCTACTGTGATTTAGATGCCTAAGGAATGGGTTGCTGGTTCAAAAAAATTTCTATTTAGGAAACTACATTATGTAAGGAGCGTGTTTTAGTATGTCAGAAAATCCATTGTTTAAAGATTTAGAAAACCGTCCCCAACCAAATTCAACGAACATTGATGCAACAGGGAAAAATCAATTGGTTTCTACTGAAGAATTATCGCAAATTCGTCAACGTCAACTCGCGTTAAAAAGGGAGCCACAAGTTTTAACACTCGTACAAAAAATTGATGTAAAAAATCAAATAGCTGTACTTGAATTTGGGAAAGAAACAGCTAAAGACATTTCGACATTTTCAGATCGAATGCTTGCAACAATAAAATCAAGTAATTTAGAAAAATCGACTACATTGTTAAATAGTTTAAATAAAATAATGGACCGCTTTAATCCAAAAGATTTTAATGAAGAAAAAAAGAGTGGTCTCATCAAGCGATTATTTTCTAGAGGGAAGCAGCAATTAGCGCATACTCTTTCAAAATATGACACGATGAATAAAGAAGTGGATACTGTTTTTACAGAAATTAAAAAATATGAAATTGAGATGAAAAATAATACAGTACAACTTGAGCAAATGTACGATGAAAATTTAAATTACTTTAATTCATTAAGTGAGCATGTTGCAGCCATTGAAGTGAAGGTTGAAGAGCTGGAAGAACAACTGAAAAATTTAAATGGACGTGTAGAGCAAGGTGACCATGAAGCAATTATGGAAGTCGATACAATAAAGACTACAATCGAGTTATTGAAGCAAAGAGGGTATGATTTAGAAATGGCGCAGCAAGTATCCTTTCAATCTGCACCACAAATTCGATTGATGCAACAAGGTAATAACCAGCTAATCGGAAAAATTAACTCTTCTTTTGTTACTACGATACCAATCTTTAAACAGGGGCTTGTTCATGCGGTTACAATGCAGCGTCAAAAGCTTGTTTCAGATTCAATGGCTGAGTTAGATAAGCGAACAAATGAAATGCTTGTACGTAATGCTGAAAATGTAAGACAAAATTCAGTAGACATTGCTCGTCAAGCAGGGAACCCTAGTATAAAAATAGAAACAATTGAGCAAACATGGAAAACAATCATGTCGGGCATTGAAGAAACAAAGCAAATCCAAGCCGAAACAATACGTAATCGTGATGAAGGAAGAAAACGTATTGAGCAACTACAACTACAGTATGAAAATATTAAAAAAGTGTAGGCTAGGGAGCTCTAATTTAAGCCTTACATGAAAAAGGTGCACCTATTCTAATTCAACAGAATAGGTTTTTTTGTTGGTCAAAATAAAATCCTCTCGGAATAGTGTCAGAAATCTTAGATATGTTCTGGATTTAATAATAATAAGTAAAAAAGTCGTTAAGGGGGGGATTTATTACATGGTAGATAAAAAAGATTGTGAATGTATTGGATTATTACTAATGTATTCTTATATCTAATGTTTATTGGAGCCAGTGGATTTGTACTTCTAAATTTAGAAGGGATTATTGAGATTGGAATGGATACATATTGGTTTACGATATTATTCTTTTTATTTTTAGTATGTATTTTCGGTAGTTTCAGAATAAGGAGTTGGATAAAGCAAGGTAAATTGTAGCTTTTCCATACGAGTGCGCTTATCAAATAAAAAAGTCGATTCACACTAAATTTTTTAGTATGAATCAACTTTAAAATTGCAGTTAATTCTATTCATTCATCGAAAAGTATGTTTCGGAGTGCCAAACACTTTTAGCATTAAATTACACCCTTTTAATGTGAAATTATTTTTTTCGTAGACCAAAGTCAATTGAATTGGCGTTTCGAATTGTAATTGTATATGTGCCAGAAAGCTGATCATGGTGCACAGAAATATTCTCAAGGCGTTTATCGTACTTCAGTAGGAGTTCACTGCCTGCTGACTTATATACTACATGGAGGTCGTCTCGCATTACCTCAAGCTGGGGCGTGAAGCCTGGATTACGTTCCGAGAACTTATCGATGAAGTTTTTCGTTTCGCTTTCAATATAGTATTCGCGGTTGATCGTGGGCGCTAGTTTTTCAAATACACTCGTAACTGCTTCCTCGATTTTCACTACTTTTCCATGCTCAAATTCGGCATCTAGCACATCTGCAAGACGTTTTTCATCGTCGCCTTGGAAGGTTGGCTTTATTGTTTCGAAAAGTTCCTTAATTAACACTTTTGTCTTCTTTTTATCGTTTGGAATCGGCGTTGCTTGCAGGAATGTTTCCATAAAGAATTTCGCAGGCTCGCCATCGGATTGTTTATCTAGAACATAGACGTTTTCCTCTTGAGCGTTGTATTCCATGCGTATTAATGCACACTTTTGCACACGATCTGTGGCAGAAGGTAGTATATTTTCGATTGATTTTAAATCAAGCGTTTCTAAATCGAGTTGCACAGCAACCTTTGGATCAAGTTTCATTAAGAGTAAATATTGTTCCCCTAATAGTTCTGCATGTGCCACGAATACTGAGCCATTACTGTTAGAAACAGTTTGCATAATTTTAAATAGCTTGCCAGCTAGATCATTTGTCATTGTTAGGAAATGCTCATCATCGGGCAGGTCCGTATAGCGCAGCATTTTTGTCAAAATATCATTGTCTTCATCTAGAAACTTACAAGCTACCGATTTCGAGCTATTTAGCGTCGTATCAATATATTGCTCGAAAAACTCGTGAAATACTTCATGTTTCATATCTTCAAATGCGATTGTTTTCGTCGCTTCGACAAACTGCCCATTTTCCATATCAAGCAGTGCCACTGCAACACGTTTTAATTTAATTGCTAAAGATGTTTCTTGTACACTCATTGTCAGTAGCTCCTTTATGTCCATTACGCCTATTATAACGGAGAATTGGCGAGGTGGGGGGATTTTTGTTTGTGATTTTTAGTGTAAAATAAGGAAGGTTATTAAAAGACTTGGCAGTCCTAATAAATTTCAGCCTTTTTGATGATTTAAAAATGACAGCAATTGTTTTATGATGTTACTATTATATTTAAATATTAATGATAGGTGGATTAACATGAATTATCGAGTTTTATTATATTACCATTACACAACGATTGAAGATGCAGAGCTTTTTGCTGCAGAGCATTTACAGGCCTGTCAGGAGATTGATTTAAGAGGCCGAATTTTAGTGGCATCAGAAGGAATTAACGGAACTGTTTCGGGCACGATTGAACAGACCGATGCATATATGCAACTGTTGAAAGACGACGGTCGTTTTGAAGGCATTACGTATAAAATTGACGAGGCAGAAGGGCATGCATTCAAGAAAATGCACGTACGTCCGAAGCCAGAGCTTGTGCATTTGCGTTTAGAGGACGATATTAATCCAAACGAAATTACAGGGCGTCATTTATCACCAGCAGAGTTTATGGCTGAAATGCAAAATGAAGATACAGTGGTGCTAGACGTGCGTAACACATATGAATATGATGTTGGCCATTTCCGTGGGGCGATTCGTCCGGATGTTGAAAACTTCCGTGATACACCACAATGGGTACGTGAAAACCGTGAGCTATTTGAAGGTAAAAACGTTTTAACTTATTGTACAGGTGGTATTCGTTGTGAAAAATTCTCCGGCTGGATGAAGCGTGAAGGATTTGGCGATGTAGGCCAATTACACGGTGGCGTTGCTACTTATAGTAAGGATGAAGAGGTGAAGGGGCAGCTTTGGGATGGTCAAATGTATGTATTTGATGAGCGTCTAACTGTACCAATCAACCAGGTAGAACATGTTGTTGTAGGTAAGGACATTTACGACGGCACACCATGTGAGCGCTGCATTAACTGTGCAAACCCTGAATGTAATAAGCGAATTATTGCATCTGAGGAAAATGAAGCGAAGCATTTAGGTGGCTGTACAATTGAGTGCACGAAACATGAACGTAATCGCTATATCGTGCGTCATAATTTATCGGCTGAACAAGTTGCAGAAACCATTGCAGCATTAGAGGCTGAATTAGCAGCAAAATAAAATTGGAATGGCAGCTCATTCGTGGGCTGCTATTTTTATTGAACGAGCTTGAACGAATTCGCTAAATTTCCCGTCATTTTGAATCAAAAGTGCATCGCGTTAGTAAGGCGAATGACAGCTATAGATTAAAAATGGTATGATAATAGCTAAATATTGATGATAGGTGGAGCAACATGAATTATCGCGTTTTATTATATTACCATTACACAACGATTGAGGACGCAGTTCAATTTGCTGCGGATCATTTGCAGGCATGTAAGGATATTGATTTAAGAGGTCGTATTTTAGTGGCTTCAGAGGGCATTAACGGGACAGTTTCAGGTACGATTGAGCAAACTGATGCTTATATGCAACTGTTAAAAGACGATGGTCGCTTTGAAGGAATTACCTATAAAATTGACGAGGCAGAAGGGCATGCGTTCAAAAAAATGCATGTACGTCCGAAGCCAGAGCTAGTGCATTTACGTTTAGAGGATGATATTAATCCAAACGAAATAACTGGGCGCCATTTATCGCCGGCTGAGTTTATGGCTGAAATGCAAGATGAAAATACAATTGTACTTGATGTGCGTAACACGTATGAGTATGATGTCGGCCATTTCCGTGGCGCAATTCGCCCAGATGTAGAGACATTCCGCGATACACCGCAATGGGTACGTGAGAATCGTGAGCTATTTGAAGGTAAAAACGTTTTAACATATTGTACAGGCGGTATTCGTTGTGAAAAATTCTCTGGCTGGATGAAGCGTGAGGGATTTGGCGATGTAGGCCAATTACACGGTGGCGTTGCTACTTATAGTAAGGATGAAGAAGTGAAGGGGCAGCTATGGGACGGTCAAATGTACGTCTTTGATGAGCGTATTACCGTACCTATTAACCAGGTGGAGCATGTTGTTGTCGGTAAGGATCATTATGACGGCACACCATGTGAGCGATACGTGAAATGTGCGAATCCTGAATGTAATCTCCATGTTTTAACTTCTGAAGAGAATGAAGCGAAGCATTTAGGTGGTTGCACGTTAGAATGTGCGAAACATGAGAGCAATCGCTATATTGCGAAGCATGAATTATCAGAAGCGCATGTGGCCAAGGTACTCGCGGAACTTGAAGCTGCGCAGTGGGCTTAATTGTAAAACTATGAACTCGAGCTAGAGACTAGCTCGAGTTTTTGATGCGAAAAAAGCGATTCGCATATGGATGCAAACCGCTTGATAGATTAGTTTGGGAAAATAGAAACGTATGTGGGCTCGAGTCCAGCCTCTGTATTTAGGATGGGCTCATCTTGACTTCCATACTCACTAATGACAGCAGGTGCGCCATTAGATACTAATGAATACTGTGAGATTTCAGCGAAGTTTTTCGCCATTGCATAGCGCAATTCATCCATGAAATAAGCAAGTTGGGCACTTGAAGTAAGATGTGAACCTTGTAATGTGGCATCATCAAAGTGAATCGTTGCTTGAGCGTTATTTTGAATTTCAACCTTTACAACAACTACACCATCAAATGTTAAATTAAGTACTTGTTCGATTGCATTTTCAGTAGTAGAGGCTTTAATTGTTTCTTCCGTTACTTTATAGCCATCAATTCCGTTTTCATCAACGGATGTACGTAAAAACTGGACAGTACGTGTAGTGTTCGCTGGTTTTTCTGTTCCGTTGTTAGCCGTTTTCAGACTTTCAATTTCAGCAGTAAGAGCTTCGATTTGCAGTTGTAGTTCACCATAACTTGTTTTTAATTCTTCGTAGTCTTGTTCTTGATTAGTAGATGTTGTGCCACAGCCTGCGAGTAAGAGCAGAAGGGCGGAAACTAGTAAACTTTTTTTAATCATGATAAAAAATCCTTTCAACGATGGTATGTAAAGATACTTTCTAATTTAACAGTACATGAAGTTGAAATTAATAGAAAGCATTTCATTTGAAATAAGCGAAATGCACCAGACTAAACAGGTGCGATTCGTCCGGATATGGAGACATTCCGTGGTACACGCAATATTTTTGAGTGTATAACAGTACCAATTAACCAGATGGAGCAAGTTGTCGGGAAAGATTACTATGATGGCACACCATGTGAGCGCTAGGTGAAATGTGCCGCAATTGAAAAGAAGCGAATCGCACTGATAGCAGCGATTCGCTTCTTTTTATTATTTCGGGAAGATGGGTACATAGCTCGGTATAAGTCCCGCATCAGTATTTTGGATAGGTTCCTCTAAAGGTCCACTGTCGCCAATCATAGCGGGCTGTCCATTAGCAAGTAGTGAATAGTGCGTAATTTCAGGGAAGTTTTTCGCCATAGCATAGTGTAATTGATCCCAGAAATAGGCCGTTTGTGTACTTGAAGTTAGGTGGGAACCTTGAAGTGTCGTTATGCCAAAGTGAATCAAGGCTTCAGTTCCGTTTTGGATGGTTACCCTTTCTACATTTACATCATTAAAGGAAGCATTGAGCACTGCAGTAATCGCTTCTTCAGTAGAGTCGGTGACAAGTACTTTTTCTGTTAAGTAGTAGCCATCTAACCCGGCCCCATCTGCACCAACCGTTAAATATTCGAGTATATGTGTAGATATACCGTTTTCGTTTTGATTGTCATTAATCGCTAGATGTGATGGGACGATTTGATTGATTTCATCTTGTGTCCCATGATTGATAGAATAACCGACCTCAATCATATCGCCAACTTTAAGGAAGTCAACTACCTTAGGCATCCAATAGAGATGGTCGAATTTAATCTGCAAATCTTCAATCGTTAATCCTTCAATTTGAGCTGAATTTACATGAAGAACCACTAAATAAGCATCTTCTCTCTCAGCTGCAACGATCCCTTGATAAATTTCATAGTCTGGATCGAGCTGTAGCTGTAATGCAATTTTATCGAATTTTCGGTTGGCTAAAATTTCTTCTAAGCCATTCTCCTTAAAATAGGCAACGGCATCCATCCGGACCATTTCTGAAAGTGTTGTATCGAACATCGTTGGATAGTCTTGGCGATACAACTCCACTAACTCATCGCGTATTGCAAATTTACTAAACAAGGTTGGTATATAAAGTTGTTCAAATTTGGCAAAATCCAAGCCACCTAATCGTTTGATTTCATCTGATTTTTTTACAGCTTCGATATATTCTTTTACATTCGCTATTACCTCTTCTTCATTCAAAGAAACACCATGAAATTCCCCATATGCTAGTATCGCCAAATCTCCAACGTATTCATAAATAGCGTTTTGTTCGGCATAAGGGTCATCAGCTGGATACATTTTTACTAGTATATCGAAATAGGACTCGTCGAATGCAGTGCTTGAAGAAATACTATACTGCGTAGGAAGTGCCTTGACCACGAAAAAGCCGATAACTACTACTAAACATACTGTAACAGCAATCGGTATAAATAGCGGTAATTTAAATCTGTTTTTCCTTTTCACAGCATTTCGCACATTATACCTAACATTTCTTTCACTTTGCGTCAGGTCACCAGCAGCTTCGATTAAGCTTTTTTTAATTGGATCCATTTAAAAGCACCTCCCATTCTTCCTTAAGCATTGGCTTTAGCTGTTCCTTTGCTCGGCGTAGCCTTGTTTTAACCGTGTTAATTGGTAAATGTAAGACGTTTCCTATTTCATTTAGTGTCATTTCCTCAAAATAATATAAAATGAGTGGCTCGCGGTATGTAATTTTTAGCGTTAAAATCGCATCACCAATTGTTTGGCGTTCTTGGCTTTCGACTAAACGGTCTGGCTCTTTACGTGCAGATTCAGTCGTCCATTTTTCTTGAAACTGCATTTTACGGTAATGCCAGCTTTTCATATAATCTTTGCATTTGTTGATAGTAATACGTGCTAAATAGGCACGTAGCTGCCCACGTTCATCGTATTTTCCATGATAAAACTGAATGAAAACATCCTGCACAATATCTTCTGCGCTTTGATGATTTTTCGTGTAGAAATAAGCTAGCTGTAATAAATGCCTAGTATGTTCTTCCATTATTTGCTCAAAGTCCACGGTCGCCACCTCCTTTGTACAGTATAAACGATTCCTAATTGGTGGATGTTTCAAAATTATTAGTGAAATATTTTATTTCGGAAATGGAATTAATTTCGCTTAAAACTATTCTATCTGTTCTGAAAATTTGCTAAAATAGCAAAGGTTAGAGAAAGTGGGGGGAGAGACGTGAATATATTTTTAAAATTAGACTGGTTTTTTAAAGAGCGCAAAAAAGAGTATAGTATCGGGTTATTGATGCTCTTACTCGTTGCGATTTTACAGCTAATTCCGCCGAAAGTAATCGGCTATACAATTGATGAAATCGGTGCGGGGACACTGACGAAGGAGTCACTAATAAAATGGATTGCGGTTGTGGTCGTTGTTGCACTAGTAATGTATGTGCTGCGTTTTTATTGGCGTAAAATGATTTTTGGCTCGTCGAACTATTTAGCGCGTCAATTGCGCGAGAAGCTGTTCCGCCACTTTTCAAAAATGTCGCCGTCTTTTTACCAGCAGCGACGTGTTGGAGATTTAATGGCTCATGCCACAAATGACGTGAGCGCGGTGCAAAACACGGCAGGAAGCGGTGTTCTAACACTGTTTGACTCAATTTTAACGGGTGGGTTCGTGTTACTTGCGATGTCCATTACGATTGATTGGCGTCTGACGCTAATTGCGTTAATTCCATTACCTTTAATGGCACTTTCGACAAGCTATTATGGGCGATTATTACATAAGCGATTCCGCGTTGCACAGGCTGCTTTCTCAGACCTCAACGATAAATCGCAGGAAAGTATTTCAGGTATGAAGGTTATTAAAACATTTGGCCATCAGCAAAATGATGTCGATGATTTTACGGTGCTTTCAAATGAAGTAGTGGCAAAGAATATGCAGGTGGCGAAAATTGATTCGCTATTTGATCCGACAATATCACTCGTTGTCGGGATTAGCTATATGCTGAGCTTGTCATTTGGTGCGAAATTTATTGTTGATGGAGCGATGACAGTTGGAGATTTAATTGCATTCAATGCATATTTAAGTTTACTTGTCTGGCCAATGATGGCGATAGGGATGTTATTTAATATTTTGGAACGTGGGAGTGCTTCCTATGATCGCATTCAATCACTGCTTGATATACCTGTTGAGATTGATGATAAATTTGGAGCAATAGATGTACGTCCAAGTGGCGATTTAAAGGTACATATTGATTCATTCCAATTCCCAAATGATGAGGCAGTCGCGCTACATAATGTTCATTTCGAGCTTAAGCAGGGTGAAACACTGGGGATTGTAGGGAAAACGGGGGCTGGAAAAACGACAATTTTGAAGCTGCTACTACGTGAATTTGAGGGCTATAAAGGCTCGATTTCATATGGTGAGAGGTCGATTGACGATTATCGTAAAATCCGACTGCGCGGGGCAATTGGCTATGTACCACAGGATCATTTCCTATTTTCCGCGTCAATTTTCACAAATGTGGCGTTTACGAATCCAAATGCAGATAAGGAAGAAGTGTATGCAGCAGCTCGTATTGCTGCAATTCATGATGATATTGAAGCCTTTACAGAGGGCTACGCCACAATTGTTGGCGAGCGTGGGGTTTCATTGTCAGGTGGGCAAAAACAGCGTATTTCAATTGCGCGTGCGTTAATGATGAAACCTGAATTGCTTATTTTAGACGATTCATTATCTGCAGTTGATGCGAAGACAGAAGAGGCAATTTTACATGCGCTGAAACAGGAGCGTCAAGATTCAACGACGATTATCACGTCGCATCGATTAAGTGCAATCCAGCATGCTCATAAAATCATTGTAATGGATGCAGGTACAATTGCTGAAGCTGGTACGCATGCAGAGTTAATGGCGCGTAAAGGCAAATATTATGAGATGTACGAATTACAGCAGCTAGAGGCGCTTGTAGAACAGGGTGGTGAGCAATGATGGAAAAGCAGCAAACAACGCTCTCAGGCAAGGAACAACGCGCCATCGTCATGCGTTTGATGGTCTATTTAAAACCGCATAAGAAAGCCGTTTTTTTAGCATTCTTCCTGCTTATTTTAACGGTTATTGGTGATATTGTCGGGCCATATTTAATCAAAGTATTTATTGATGATCATGTAATGGTGCGGAATTTTGACACGAATCCACTCATTTTCTTAGGGGTTAGCTATATGCTTATCCAACTATTAAATGTCGGCATTAGCTATTTTCAAAATATTAAATTCCAGGAAATTGCACTAAAAATAATACAGCAGTTACGTATCGATGTATTTGGCAAAATTCATAAACTAGGCATGCGCTATTTTGACCGTGTACCAGCAGGTTCAATCGTATCGCGTGCCACAAATGATACAGAAGCCATTAAGGATATGTTCGTATCGGTGTTAATTAGCTTTGTGCAGGCATTCTTCCTGATTATCGGCGTATATGTTGCAATGTTTCTACTTAACCCCGTGCTGGCAGCATTTACGCTGATTTTATTACCGTTCATTATTTTAGTCATTATCGCGTATCGAAAATACAGCTCGGTTGTGTATATGGAAATGCGCGAGCGTTTGGGACAATTGAATGCAAAGTTAAATGAATCGCTATCAGGCATGAGTATTATTCAAGCTTTTCGCCAAGAGAAGCGTTTAAATGACGAGTTCGATGACATTAATGAAAAGCATTACAAGGCAATGATGGACAACACAAAGCTAAACAGTTTACTGTTACGTCCGGTTGTCGATTTGATTTATTTCTTAGCTATTATTCTTTTGCTATCGTATTTTGGGATTACATCATTTGATACGGCAGTAGAAGTGGGCGTAGTGTATGTGTTTATTACGTATATCAATCGTTTCTTTGATCCAATAAATCAGGTAATGGAGCGTCTGGCATTGTACCAGCAGGCCATTGTTGCGGCGAGTCGTGTGTTCGCTTTATTAGACGAAAACGAGCTAGAGCCGGCGCAAGCCGGTGCTGCAAAGCAAATTACGGATGGGAAAATTGAGTTCCATGATGTGACATTTAGCTATGATGGGCAAAAGGACGTGCTAAAAAATATTTCATTCACGGTCAATCCTGGTGAAACTGTGGCACTTGTTGGCCATACAGGGAGCGGGAAAAGCTCGATTATTAATCTGCTGATGCGTTTTTATGAGTTTGAACGCGGTGAGATTTTAATTGATGGCGTGTCCACGAAGGCTTATTCACAAGGGGAGTTACGTGCGAAGTTAGGGCTTGTATTACAGGATCCATTCTTGTTCTACGGAGATATCCAGTCGAATATTCGTCTTTACAACAAGGGAATATCAGATATAGATGTACGCGAGGCAGCGGAGTTTGTGCAGGCCAATGAGTTTATCGAGAAGCTGCCAGATGGTTACTCGTCGAAAGTTTCGGAGCGTGGGTCAACGTTCTCAAGTGGCCAGCGTCAATTAATTGCATTTGCGCGTACAGTTGCGACGAATCCGAGAGTGCTTGTACTAGATGAAGCAACGGCTGCTATCGATACAGAAACGGAAATTGCAATTCAGGCTTCACTTGAAAAAATGCGTAAAGGACGTACAACGATTGCAATTGCGCACCGTTTATCAACGATTCAAGATGCGGAGCAAATTTTAGTGCTGCATCAAGGGGAAATTGTCGAACGCGGGACGCATATGGAACTTTTAGCGCATAAAGGACTTTATCATAAAATGTATCTATTACAAAATGGGATTGTGGAATAGAGTTAAATTTATATTGGCATAACATACCCCTAAATCACTGCACTTTAAAGTGCTAGAGAAATAGGGGTATTCTTAATTTATACTTATCCCATCACCAAAATCTCACTTCCCTCAACTAATTTAGAAACTACCTTCTTCAATACCTCTTCAGCCTCTGGAATCGGGAATAGAGCAAAAGCGTGATTCATACCTTCGTATTCATTGTACTCAATTGCCACATCCTCAGACTGAGCACGTGCATGAAATCGCTGGGCATCTATAAGGAGCATTTCAGCAGTCCCAACGAATATTGAAATAGCACCTAGCTGCTTAATGGGGCCATACATGGGGCTCAATAAAGGGTTTGTTAGCTCCATTTGTGCTGCCCATTGCTCACCTAACATTTTTGCACCTAAACAGCCAATCATTGGGTCAATCGTCTCTAATTCAATATAAGCAGGGTCGTCAGCAGAAAGATCGAGCCAAGGCGAGAATAAAATAAGTTTAGAGGGTCCTTTACATTCAGCGAAAAACAGCTTTTGCGCAAACGCTAACGCAAGCCCACCTCCTGCAGAGTCTCCCATAAAGACTAATTCATTTGGATCCTTACGCAATACATTCATATAAAATAAATCAAGTTGCTTATAGCAATCTTCATGCGTATTATCCGGTAGTTTTGGGTAAATCGGCACATAAATTTTATGACCGGTCTTCTTCGCAAGCTTGACTAAATAACGCCAATGGAAATTTGTGGGTTCATTAATGTACGCACCTCCTGGCAAGTACAAAATCGTTTGCCCCGTATTCGAATTACTATTCAATACATACACATCCATTACGTCGTTTAATAACGTAAGTATGTGATGTTTTTTCATATATGCCGATGGTAAAGTATAGCGTGCCCGATTTCGATTGCCATCAATAAACGCTTGCATTGACGTCACACTTAAAAACTTCTTCTTACGCCCACTTAATACAACTATCTTTTCAAAAACGCGACTTTGCCAGCTTCTCATTCAATAACCTCCACTTTTTTTTATCTATTCCCTGCAAATGAATGCCAAAAGAGTAAAGATTCCACTGTTATAACACGATATTTAGACAATTTATGAATTGACGGTTACACTTAAAGAAATGAAAATATGTAATAATCACTAAAATATGGTCTTCCAACGAGTTCTAGAATAAAAGACCTAACTAGAGATGAAAGGAGGAAGTAATATGAAACGAAAATACGGAAACCGTAAAGGCTGGGGGCGTATCGTCAAACAGCAATATACACAGCGGGAATTTCAAGAAGTGAACTTTCACGGCCATGTCACATTAATGCGATTTGATGAAGTCATTCATCCGCTTTGGGCGCGCTACACAAATAAAACGATTTGCCTCGTTGAAAATGGCTCGTATATGCTACAGCAGTTTCCAATGGATGCTAAATACTGTATGACTACCTTTTTCTCACCAAAAGGAGAATTATTACAGTGGTATATCGATATTATTTATGCAACAGGTTTAGAGGATGGCGTACCATACATGGACGACCTTTATTTAGATTTGATTGTCGTGCCAGCTGGTGAAGTTATCGAAAAGGATATCGATGAAATGGAGCAGGCTTTAGGAGAAGGTGTGGTAACACAGGAACAATATGATTTGGCATGGCGTTCATTTCATGAGGTAAAGGCAGCAATTGATGCAGATGATTTCCTTCTATTTGAGCTATCGAAAAAGCATTTCCAAGTGCTAAAGCTAGATTTCCAAACGAAATAGCGCCATTCGAAATGAAGTATACATAATTCCCCGTAACGCTTTGCTAAAATTAATTGGGAAGAATGAACGATGAATTCAACTGAAATGTTCTTATTTGCATACTAGTGTCATTGTGCTTGCAGGTTGTAGTTCAAATGATAACGTACTTATGCGTGTAATCGTAATTGAGACAAAAGTGATAATATAAAAGTGCAGGTTTGTAATGGTAGTATAGATGCGCAAAATAATTCTATGCAAGATGCAGAGGTTTTATAGGTAAGAAATCAATGAAAAAATATAACAATAAGTATGAGGGAGAATTTATTTTTGCTAATCGGAATATTTGATGAATAAAAAAATCCTTTTGGCTCAAAATAATTGAGCTTGGAGGTGAAAATGAAATGGACAAAAATAATAATAACCAAAACCAAAACCGTAACAACCGTGAAGAGTTCTCTGAGGAATTAAACTTCAACAATCGTAACAACAATCAAAACAACAATCAAAACCGTAATCAAAACAACAATCAAAATCGTAACAACCTTGAAGAGTTCTCTGAGGAATTAGACTTCAACCGTAACAACAATCAAAACAATAATCAAAACCGCAATCAAAACAACAACAATCAAAACAACAATCAAAATCGTAACAATCGCTAAAGAAGTAACTCTTCAGTATAAGTTAATTTGAACTGAACCCCGAGCAGGTTACTTTTAAAGTACCCTGTTCGGGGCTTTCTTTTTTAGTTTAGAGACATTATTGACAACTACTTAAGGCATAATAAGGGCACTTGATAAATAGGAGGAAGATTATGGATAATGAAATGAATTATGGTAGTGACTATAAATTTATGCCAATAACTTCAATAGGGAGTGGTGTCGGAATTGAGGTATTACCTGATTTATTTTGTCACACTGTCCAAATAGTCAACATCTGCTTATTTGGGAATCCAAAAAACAATGAATTTGTTTTAGTTGATGCAGGAATGCCTGAATCGGCAAACGAGATTATATCTGTCACCGAGGAACGATTTGGGGCAAATAGCCGACCGAAAGCCATTATTTTGACTCATGGGCATTTTGATCATGTCGGGGCTGTAATCGAACTAGTAAAGTATTGGGGAGTTCCAGTCTATGCCCATCAGATGGAGATGCCCTTCCTGACAGGTCAGAAAAGCTATCCTGAGCCGGACCCAACAGTTGAAGGAGGGATGGTGGCGAAAATTTCACCAATGTTTCCCAACGAGCCGATTGACTTACGGAATAACGTACAAGTGCTTCCTAATGATGGAACGGTTCCTCATATGCCTGATTTTAAATGGATCCATACGCCAGGACATACTCCGGGTCATATTTCATTATTCAGAGAAAAAGACCGGGCGTTAATTGCTGGAGACGCTTTTGTCACGGTGAAACAAGAATACCTGTATAAAGTTTTAACACAGGAACAGGAAATAAGTGGTCCCCCTCGATATCTGACAACGGATTGGAAGGCAGCTAAGGAATCAGTAATTAAATTGGAAGCAATAAGTCCGACAGTTGCCGTCACAGGGCATGGCAACCCGATGTCTGGTGATCTACTGACTACAAGCCTGGAAAAACTTATGAAAGAATTTGATCAGATTGCTGTACCTGCTTACGGAAAGTATGTAGACAAAAATATACACTAACATGGGAAGTCGATTATGTTTTCCTCTGTTCAGGTACGCGCAAAAACAGACAGACCAGACCCTGTGCACTAAGAGGGTTTTATTGAAATAGATAATGATATGGATGAATTACTATTTCTATCCACGAAATAAAATCATAGACACGCTGCCGACAACAAGTTTATAATAACCTTTATCGCAATCGAAAGGTGTTAAATTATGGCGGAAAATGACGCACGCAACGGTGTAATATTAGTTGCACTAACGTATATTATTTGGGGAGTTTTCCCTCTGTTTTGGAAAATGCTTGACCATGTTCCAAGTTTTGAAGTACTGCTGAATCGCGTGCTTTGGTCGTTCTTCTTTACGACTTTATTTGTGTTAGCAATCGGCAAGGGCTCAAAATTACTTGCCGATTTTAAATCCTTATGGCGCCGCCCAATACAGTTTTGGTCGCTTGTTGCCGCATCATTTGTGATTTCGTTGAATTGGTTTATTTATATTTGGGCCGTAAATAATGACCAGGTGTTGCAAACGAGTCTGGGTTATTACATAAATCCGTTAATCTCGGTGCTGTTCGGTGTGCTATTTTTTAAAGAAAAGCTGGACAAGGTAACGATCATAGCGGTTGGAATCGCATTTGTGGGTGTGGCAACTATAACACTTTATTATGGCGAAATTCCGCTCGTATCACTAGTACTCGCACTCTCATTTGCTACATATAGCGTGATGAAGAAAAAAGTACAACTCGAAGCAACACGTGGACTGGTTATTGAAACAATGTTCATGCTGCCATTTGCACTCGTGGCCTATATTTATTTAATGGGCACGACTGAAACACATTTGTTCGCAGGTAACACAAAAACAATGTTACTGCTAATGGTAAGTGGTATTTTTACCGCTATACCACTCGTATTATTTGCGAAAGGTGCACAGAAAATCCCATTATATTTAGTGAGCTTTGTGCAATATTTATCCCCAACAATCGTACTGTTCCTTGGCATTTTCCTTTACAAGGAACCATTTACGAAGGTAGAATTCTTTGCATTTATTTGTATTTGGGTAGCTGTTGTACTATTTTCATTTGAAAAAATGCGTGTTGCAAGGAAAAATAAAAAGCTTAGAAATTAGACTTTTTATGTAGAATACGATACTACTTTGGGCATATTAATTATAAGTTATGCGCGTACGTTTAATTACAAAGACAGATTATTAACTGAGGTGTAAAAGATGAAAAAATTATTAGTAGTATTACTCGGAAGTTTATTTTTAGCGGCATGTGGGGATGTTTATGAAAGTGATACACCAGAGATGGCAATTCAAAACTTACAAAAGGATTTTGTTGAAGAAATGCAGGAAATCCAGCTTTATGAGGTAAATGAAAAAGAGCAAATTGCAGTATTTAAGGCAACTATCAATGACGGAGTAGAATATTTTGTAGCCATGGTTGATCTTGTAGAAGGTGGGAAATGGCGTGTAATGGAAGCGGTAGCAATCGGCAAGGTACATGATACTTTTGAAAAGACGAAAGTTGGAGGTACGTCTTTTGAGGCCGGTTTTATGGATCGTATAACAGATGCAGCAGAGCCACAATTCACTGATAATGAGTATATTTTCAACTTAGCTGAAACAGATAAAGCTATGTGGGTAAAAATTAAATAAATTATTCCGCGTCTATATGGGATTAAAAATCGTGATTCATTGTAACTAATGAGTCGCGATTTTTTAATTTGAACTTTCTTTATAAAATTACTACACGTTAAATGGCTCCCGGAAATTGATTAATTCAAAAAAACCCTATTTATATTTCAAATTCAATCAGATTAGTAATTGAACGTTCCAGGAAGAATGTGCTAATTTTTTGCATATTATGAAGGGGGGCGTTTTTTGAGAACAATCTACTGAAGAATATATAATAAAATACTTAGAAGGTTTTTCACCAGAAAAGATTTAATAATACTCCAATACTCTATTAAAAAGATAGGAGAATTAAAATGGATTCATCAAATTTCAGGATTAGTCGGTTGATTTTTTACTTTATACTCGTGTCATTATTTCTCTTTGTATCGGGTAATATTGGACAATATTTGATTGAAACTCAAGATATGGATCGACAAATAGGCATGCTTTTACAAGGGGTAATCTTTACCGCGCTAACGCTTTTTATACTCTATATACTTAAAAGAAAAAACCCAGACCTGTTTAGAAATATTGGCTTGAAAGGTGTAAATTCATCATCTAAGTTGATCGTGGGAATTACTTTGCCTTTTATTTTATTCTTATTAGGAATTTTAACTGCTTATATATTTGGTGGTATTGAAAATGTCAGATTTAACTTTACATCAAGTGTGATAATTGCCATTTTAATCAATACAGTGACAGCATTTATGTATGAGGCATTTCCGGAAGAAGTCTTTATCCGTGGACTAATATTTCAAGAGTTGAATAAGAAATTTCGCTTCATCATCTCATTGATTTTGCAACCGTTGATCTTCATTTGTGTTCCAATTGCGGTGATGGCATTGGAGTCAATATTATTTAGTGAGCCATTTGTAATAACTATAGATTATATTATATTGCTCTTCACTTTTGGAATTGCTCTACAGCTATATAGAAAGTATACGGGAACAATATGGATGAGTATTACTTTCCATATTATTTATCTTGAAGTGGTTAGATATATTTCTATGGGTGGTATTTATAACCCAGATGTCGCTCTTTTAGAGTTTGATGAGGCATTTGGAGGATTCATGACTCTATACTTGTCATTTCTGTTTATAGTGGTATTTAGTGTAGTGGTGTTGTCACTTTTAATACTAATTGAAAATAGAAAAAATAAGAAAAAGTGACTCAGAAATAGCTTAGTAAAATATCGCGCGTTATTTAAAGTAATTAATATGTTTTTGAGGTAAAATATAGGAGATAAACGGCTTTTTATATTTTGTTTTCGTTAGCCGAGCCTCGTCATGGCTACGGTATTAAGAAGTTAAACAGCTTCACAGTAGGTCGTATTAAGCTTGGATCAGGTACGATTTACGGCACGCTTTCAAAAATGCAGGTGGACGGATTAATCGATGTTTTTTCTGACGAGGAGCGCAAAACAATTTATGAACGCACTTCAACTGGCAATAAAATTTTACAACGGGCAATGCTGCGAATTGAAGAACTCTATGCAAATATACAGCGATACAAGGAGGGCAATGGGTGAAAAAGACGAGATTACTTTGGAGCTATCAAATTGGCGAAACAGAAAATTGGTTGAATGAGCAGGCAAGAGCAGGCTATCAATTGGAGAATGTTAATCGTTTAACACGAACGTTTACGTTTAAAAAGGGTGAGCCAAATGAGAGGCGCTTTCATATCGATTTTAATAATCCAAAGCAGGCGAAGCGTTTACAGGAGGTAGGATGGCACAATGTTGTGGAAGCAGGTAAGTGGACATTCCGTCAAATGGAGGAGCCGAAACTATATCCGTCTCGCGATGAGCTTTTTAAGCGAATACAACGACATACGCTGGGATTCGGTCTATTTGTTGCAGTCGGCTTTTCTTTCATCTCAATTTTCCTAACATTTTTGCTGTTATTTGATACATTCCAAGGGGAGCCTGGATTACCATTCGAAGTACTAGTTATTATTCCTATTTCGATATTATTATTACCTCTTCTAATAATGGTTTATGCTCTAAGGTACTTTAAAAGGGAAGAATTAAAGCTATTGAATATTGAAACAATTGCAGAGGAAGCAACGATCAAGAAATTCCGTTTTGGCTGGGATTTTGATTTAATTGCAACAAAACGATGGCTTGATAAAATGGCGATCGAAGGCTACGAAGCTATAAAATTTACAGGTTTTTCCGTGCATTTTAAAGAAAAATCGGCTGACTTCATTGATTATGAAATATTGTATACGAAGAAAGCGAACGCACAATTGTTTCAGTTCAATTCTGACATGGGCTGGCAGCATTTATACTCGAAAAATAGTGTGGTTTTCGGAATGTCAATATGGTCAAGAGCGAGGCAGTTAGGCGAAGTACAGGATGATCTGCTACCAATAGCAGATCGTAAAGGAATGCTTAAGTTTCAAACAATTGTGATGTCTCTCTTATTAATCCTCATATCTGCCAGTAATGGATTTGTTTTCTACACGGGCATTAACCTTATGAGTATGGGAGAAATGCTGTTTATTTTTCCAATCATTTGGGTGTTAAACGGTATGATTGCAGTTGGCGGTGTGCTCGTGATACTGAATATGTGGAATAACTATCGATTAGAGATTTCTGCGCTAAAGCGAAAGCAGGAAGAACAAGCGCAAATTTGAGTATGTTGAGTGAAATATGGTGGTAATTGTTTGAAAACCCCAACAAATATAATAGAGCCAATAGAAAAAGGTGTTAGTCCTCAGAATAGGGGACTTACACCTTTTGCATTGTGAGCTCGAAATTAGCTATTTTAAGATTTTAGAATGTGTAATGAACGCATATCCTTCAACGCTTTCTAATGAAAAGGATGCGCCTGGACCTTCTATTGCATCGACAATGATTTGCGTATGCTTCATGTATTCATATTGATTTTTATCGACGTAATAGGGTACGCCTCCAATTTCGCCGAGAAGGATGTTTCGACTGTTAATATAAAAACCGTCAGCCTGATAGCACATCGGAACCGTGCCATCGCAACAGCCTGACGATTGTTGGAATAATAGACTACCATGCTTTGCCTTCAACAATTCGATAACGTTGTGAGCAGCTTCTGTTGCAATTAGTTTCTCCATTGTAAATCCTCCATTAATAAAAAGAGGCGCAACCAATGTTGCCAAAGGTTACGCCTCGTCTCATTTTAAGCAAATCCTTCTTAGAAGAAGCCTTGTGCTGATTTATTGTAGCTAACTAGCATACATTTTGTTTGTTGATAGTGTTCAAGCATCATTAAGTGGTTTTCGCGACCGATACCTGATTGCTTGTAACCGCCGAATGCAGCGTGTGCAGGGTATTGGTGGTAAGTGTTTGTCCAGATACGACCAGCTTGGATACCACGAACTGCGCGGTAAGCTGTATCCATGTTACGAGACCATACACCAGCAGCTAAACCGAACTCAGAATCGTTCGCGATTGCCATTGCTTCGTCGAAGTCTTTGAATGTAGTTACAGATAATACTGGCCCAAAGATTTCTTCTTGGAAGATACGCATATCGTTTGTACCTTTGAATATTGTAGGAGCGATGTAGTAACCGCCTTCAAGGTCGCCTTCTAATACGTTTTGGTTACCGCCGATTAATAACTCAGCGCCTTCTTCTTTAGCAACATCCATGTAAGACATGATTTTGTCTAATTGTTGTTGAGAAGCCTGAGCACCCATCATTGTTTCAGTATCTAATGGGTTACCGATTTTGATTGCTTTTACGCGCTCTAATGCACGCTTCATGAATTCTTCGTAAATATCTTCGTGAATTAATGCACGAGTAGGAGCAGCACAAATCTCACCAGAGTTTAATGCGAACATTACGAAACCTTCAATTGCTTTATCTAAATACTCGTCATCTTTGTCCATAACGTCTGGGAAGAAGATGTTTGGTGATTTACCACCTAATTCTAGTGTTACAGGGATAATGTTTTCAGTAGCGTATTGCATGATTAAACGACCAACGCCAGTAGAACCAGTGAATGCCACTTTGTTGATACGTGGGTTCGTAGCAAGTGGTTTACCTACTTCGACACCTAAACCGTTTACAATGTTGAATACACCTTTTGGTAATAAATCTTGAATTAATTCGATTAAGAATAAAATTGAAGCTGGTGTTTGTTCAGCAGGCTTCATCACGATGACGTTACCTGTAGCTAATGCAGGAGCGATTTTCCAAGAAGCCATAAGTAGCGGGAAGTTCCAAGGAATAATTTGACCTACAACGCCCACTGGCTCGTGGAAGTGGTATGCTACTGTATCGTTATCGATTTCAGAAATACTACCTTGTTGCGCACGGATGACACCAGCGAAGTAACGGAAGTGATCCACTACTAAAGGAATATCAGCATTTAAGTTTTCACGAACTGCTTTACCGTTGTCCCAAGTTTCAGCAACAGCGATTTTTTCTAAGTTTGCTTCGATGCGGTCAGCAATCTTGTTTAAGATGTTTGCGCGGTAAGCTACTGAAGTTTTTGCCCAAGCGTCTTTTGCTGCATGTGCTGCATCTAAAGCTAACTCGATATCTTCTTCTGAAGAACGGGCAACAGATGTGAATACTTTACCTGTTAATGGAGATTTGACTTCTAAATATTGACCTTTAACCGGGGCAACCCATTCGCCACCGATGAAGTTTTCGTAACGTTCTTTAAATTGTACTAAAGAACCTTCTGTATTAGGATTTGCATAGATCATAGTTATTTCTCCCCTAGTGTATAAGATTTATAAAAGCAACAATTGCTTTATACGCATATTATGCACAATGACAATTCTATTGACAACTAATTTGTTTTAATTATTTATTCGGAATAATAGAATTAAATTTAATGTTTTCTGGATAATTTTGCTTGTTTGACGGGGATTATAACGAAATAACATCTATATTGGTGTTATAGAACAATTGCAGAATACTCCTTTTTTTGATGAATCATTATGAATAAAAATTCAATATATTTTATGGAAATTCATAAATAAATACCGTCTTATTCAATTTGAGCTTCATAAAAATTAAATACAGAGAAATTAGTAAATGATCTTTAGTGCTAATTTAAGTAGAGTTAATGTCTTATCTCTAACTATATCGAAATGGATAATAATACATTCACTAAAATATCTATACAAATTACTTTCCGATAATTGGAAAGTGGATAAAAAGCAGCCGTATAACATATACCGTTATAGTATAGAGGGCACTGAAAAACTTACGTTTTTTAATGACGAGTTGATTTTTTAGATAAAAATAAGGCACTTTCTGTTCGATTTGAACAGAAAGTGCCTTATTTCATTGTCTATTTCTTACTCTTTTTCATTTAGCAGTTTTAATATCCGCTTAAGATTGACAGCGAATATCGTTGTG
>JAZLIT010000207.1:0-8142 GCA_045617525.1 Solibacillus sp.
GCAGGTACAAACGCGAATTCAGGTGTTAAGTAAGTGTGGCGGTCGACTAATTCGTTTGCCACATCAGCGGGTGCTTTTACTACATCGCCCCATTTGACGATATGCTCGTTTATTTTACGTAGCTCGGGGCGCAAGCTTGGATCAGAGATAAGCCCTGTACTAATAATTAAATAATCGTACTCGAACGTAGCATGTGGTGTTACGACCTTTACACCACCATCCGTTTGTTCGACCGACAGCCATGGTGAATCAGTATGCATTGCGAAGCCTTCGTAGTTTGCGGCGCGTAGAAATGTGTCGTTTGTCGGTGGTTGGTTGTATTTAAAGAAATGCGAAATAGCTGTGTATTTTTCGAGATCTGTTAATTTATGGAATCGTTCGATAATACCGGAGTATTCAAGCTGTCGCATCGGATTGATACGCGGTAAATGTTTACGGCGAACGAAAACATGTGCTTCTTTCACGCCTTCAGCTAATGCGTAGTTCGCGTTGTCGAATGCCGATGCACCGCCGCCTAAAATGCCGATGCGCTTGCCCTTTAACTGTTCGAAGTCGATTTGCTCAGACGTGTGGGCATATAATTGTTTTGGTAATACTTTAATGAGGTCTGGGACGTGCCATTCACCGCCGCCTTGGATACCTGTCGCTAAAACGACTTTGCGTGCAAGAA
This sequence comes from Solibacillus sp., assembly GCA_045617525.1. GTDB lineage: Bacteria > Bacillota > Bacilli > Bacillales_A > Planococcaceae > JAZLIT01. The sequence goes on from JAZLIT010000207.1 coordinate 671, forward strand.
CCATTTTACGTTCGCCTTTTTCGATAATGTGTAGTTTGTGGATTGCATCAGCTGAGGGCTCAATCACATCAAGCTTCACGTCATTTTTCACGGGAATAGCGAGCACTTTACGGTACCATTTTAAATAGTCCATCCAGTCGACACGTAGGATTTTATCCAGCTTTTCCCATCCGTCTGTTCCGTGCTGTGCACGATACCATGATTGGAATGTTAACGATGGTACACCTAAGTCAATGGAAGGTAGCTGTTTCGCTGTGCGTAGGGTAAACATGCGCGCATACGTTACCCAAGGCCCCTCCAAGCCTTCTGGATTTTCGTCTAATACGAGGATGTTTGAAATACGTTCTCGAAATAAACCGAATGCCGTACTTAAGCCACTTTGACCACCGCCGACGATTACGACATCATAGACGTGACCTTCTTTATGCTGCTTTGGCTGTGTCCATTCATTATCGCTTAAACCGATTAAGGATAAATCAGAAATCACTTGCTCATTTAACTGTTTTAAACTCATAAATAACAGCTCCTTTATCTTACATACATAAATATTAGATAGCCTGAATTTTCAGGAATCTAATTCGCTACTAGCTAAAATGCTACAAAGGTTATGTAAGGATTTATTACGTATATATGCCATTTATTAAAAGCTGTGCCGACATCTATCAGCACAGCCTATTGATTAACTACCGCGGTATACTTGGTAGCCCCATGGTGAGACGAGAAGGGGAACGTGATAATGACCCGCATCTTGCTGCATCGAAAAGCGCACCGGAATCGTTGTTAAAAATGGGGGATCCACAAGTGGTACTTGTAGCGATTTAAAATAGTCCGCCACATAAAACAGCAACTCATATGTACCGGCCTGCCACGAATTGTCCGTTACAAGCAATTCATTGGTACGACCATCTGCGTTCGTCTTAACTGTGTGTAGCAGTGTCCAGTCGGTATGCGCTGCTTTATAAAATAGCTCGATTTTTACATTGACTGCGGGCTTGCCGTTATATAAATCTAATACGTGCGTTGAAAGTGATGGCATATAGAATCCTCCTTAAATCATCGCAGGTAGCTCGGTAATGGCTGTAAAGCGAATGCGAGCGATTTTATAAATCTCATTTAGCGCGGTATTAAACTCTGTTGTTTTGTCGAGTTCAAGGCGGCGCTGCATTTCCTGCATAATATGATGCTTATCGAGACCTAATACAGCGATAATGAATGGAAAGTTGAATTTTTCAGTGTATTGCTTGTTTAGCTGGATCATTACTTCAAATTCATCAGCTGTCAGTGCATTTAAACCAGCACCAGCCTGTTCTGCAACAGAGTGCTCGCTCATCGAAAGGCGGCTGCCAAGCTCAGGGTGCTCTAAAATAAGTGCTACTTTTTCGTCGTTGCCAGCCTCTTCGACAACTTTACGCATCGCCTCAAATGCTTCTTCTAGCGACTCAAAAGGTCGTGCAATCGCGGCCTTTTGTGCTACCCATGGAGAGTGTTCGAAAATGCCTCCAAATAGGTCCACGAATTTTTCGTCGGTATACCGATTTATATGTTGTAATGTTGTCATTTAATGTCCTCCTTGTGCTGCTAATTCCGCGGTTGCCCCCGGTTTTATTTTTTTGCCGAGCTGTAAACTGATGCTGCTGCGCTTAGTACACTGATATGTTCTTGCTTAATTAATCCCTCCAAATTTATTTTGTAAGATTTGATAACTTTTAATGTTATCTTCCGTTACATAATATAGAATATTCTGACAAATGTCTTTGGATGGAATAGCTAATTTCTTGATGGATTTTTAGCTATAGTGAACAAGTTAGTTTACATCTACTGCTCGAGCATAAGGTGATTGCGTATACGCAATGCTAGCCGAAGTTGAATTGTGACCTCTGGATCCTTCAAATCTTTTTTAAGTAGAGCACTACATTTTTCTAAGCGATAAATGACGGTGTTGCGGTGAACAAATAGTCTTTTAGCTGTTTCGGAAATTTGGCAATGGTTTTCTAAGTATTCGTACAGTGTTTCAAGTAGCATGAGTTGTTCAACAATCGGTAGTTTCATAAATGGTTTGAACAGCATTTGCTGGTAGTTCATCAAATCAGTTTCAGGAATCATTTGCAGAAGCTCATTAATTTCCTTTCTTTTATAGAAGGATAGGAGCTCGCTTTGGGCGCCAATTAATAACACAGCACTTTGCGCTTCCTGAACAGCACGTTGAATGTCGGTGAAATTGAGCATCATATTGCTAACGCCAAACGACATTTGCTTATTGAAATATTGGGTAATCGATGTCGCAAGCTCTTTAAATAATTCGCTAATGAACAATTTAAAATCTGTTTTTGGGTATTGCAGAGCATATAAAAAGATGAGCTCATTTTTAACAGTAAATAGATGCATCGTAATACGTGTCGTTTGCAATGATTCCTCGCAAAATTTATGAATTTGATCTAGTAATGCTTGGAGCTGATAAGGATGGAGATCCCCCGTTTGACGCAAGCGACCAACGATACAAACGTATGCATGCTGAACTGGGATATGTAGCTCCTCAGCTTTATTTTTAATCAGGGCACCTGATGCTTGTGGACTTTCTAATAAATCGGAAAATTGCTGATTGCGGATGTTTCGCTTTTGCTGCTGGAGCGCCTTTTCTTGCAAAATTGCAAATGATAGCACGTTAATAGCTTGCTCGATTGTTAGACGGAGCTTCGTGTCTTTTTCATCGATAAAGCCCTTCACCATTAGTAAAAAATGTTTCTCAGAGTTAATATCGATTGGGTACAGTGAGTAAGAGCTTTGGTCGTCTACAATCGAAAAGTACCATGCTGAATTGGTGGATATCGGATAGACAAAGCCGTCCTTCATGGTTTGCTGAATAACAGCGAGTGCTTTGATATATTGCTGTGACAGGTGAATTGGACGTAAAAACTGACTGATAAGCTGGACGTCTCGGTTGAGCAGCGAGGCCAAATATTTCACCAACTGCACGACACCCTGTCCTTTAAAAATAATCTCGGTAAATTGGCGGTGTACATCCATTGCGTACGTCAGAATCGATGCCTCACTATGAAGAATCATTTCTGTGACGATTAAGTTAATTTGGCCGAGCGATAAATGCTCTGGTAGTTCAATAAAGGGTACATGAAGCTGTTCGGCAAGTTGTAGTATTTCTTGTGGAATCTCATATAAGAAGCGGTTTTTTTTAATTCCGATGCCAGCACATTCGATTTTTGCCATTTCCACAATGAGCTCCTTGAAGTAAGGTGCATTGTTTTTTAAGTGATAGGCAGTCGTAATAATAAACTCATCTGATTGCAAAAATGGAATAATATCTGGTGCGTCCATCATCGTAATGGAACGAATTTCACGGTGCTGCCCAGTTTTTCCAGCAACAAGTGTTATAGGCATAAGCTCCTTTTGTGTTAATAAGTGCGCAATATCCAAGCTATATCCCTCCTTTTATCGACCAGTAATATATTAATAGAATTTACGTTATGTAAGAAAATCTAACATAAAAATTCATTTACTCCAAGTTAAATTGTGCAAATTATCTAAAAATTTTTAGTTTTTTAGCATAATTGCTAGTGATGATTTCGATTTCATTCTTTAAAATGAGAGATAAATTAACAAATGAAAGGTGGGGTAGTCATGGTTCACATACATATTCCTTCCACAGAAACAGAGGAGCAATGGACAATCGGGGCGTTACTTGATTGGCTTGCACGATTCGGTCAAACAGAGGAGGGAGGCGTTACGCGCTTATTGTATAGCGATACATGGCAGCAAGCACAACAGGCGTTGCAGCAAAAAATGACGCTTGCTGGTCTCGACAGCTATAGTGATTGTGTAGGCAATGTGTTTGGAAGAATTACAGGTTCTGAAGTATCGGAGCAGGTCATTCTAACGGGCTCACATGTTGATACCGTTGTAAAAGGTGGAAAGTATGACGGAGCGTATGGTGTATTGGCGAGCTTACTGGCAGTAAAAAGACTACTTGAGACGTACGGCCCACCGAAAAAAACTATTGAGATTGTGTCGCTTTGTGAGGAGGAAGGTAGTCGTTTTCCACTTACGTACTGGGGCTCAAAAAATATCGTAGGGGAATACAATTTAGCGAATATAGAAGGGTTAGTCGATCACAATAACGTATTATTTGAAGTAGCAATGGAGCAGGCGGGGTACCCCGTCACGGCTTACAAATCACAAAAACGTGACGAGATTGCGCATTTTGTCGAGGTACATATAGAGCAAGGGCAAATTTTAGAACAGCAGCAGCAAGACGTCGGCATTGTTAGCTATATTGTCGGGCAACAACGCTTTACCGTTACATTTTTTGGGCAATCCAACCATGCGGGGACAACGGAAATGCTTGGGCGAAAGGATGCGATGGTGTGCGCAGCAAATGCGATTACCCTTCTAACCTCATTAGCTATTGAAAAGTATTCACCGAAGTTACGTGCCACAGTTGGTAGCATACAGGCAAAGCCAAACGTGCCAAACGTTATTGCCGGTGAAGTAAGCTTTACAGTGGATGTACGCCATTATCAGCAATCGGTTATTGATAGCTTCGTAGAGGATATGCGTGAAATTTTGCAAACAGTTAATGGCATGCATAGTGTGACGTATTCCATCGAGTGTTTTGCGGCAGATGAACCGGTGCAGCTAGACCTACAAATGCAGAAGGTAGCATTACAATTAGCGAATAAGCGAGGATTAAAGGCGACCGACATGGTGAGTGGTGCTGGTCATGATTCACAGGTGTTCGCGCAGCATGATGTACCGACGACGCTTTTATTTGTGCCAAGTCGTGACGGGATTAGTCATTCGCCGTTAGAGTTTACGGAAATTGACCAGCTTGAGCGCGGTGTCGACTTGCTACAGGACATTTTATATTATTTAGCATATGAAGGGGCGAATGACGATGAACTATAAACCATTACAAGTACCATTACGTACTATTATGACGCCAGGACCAGTTGAGGTGGATCCACGCGTTTTACAGGCGATGAGCACACCGATTTTAGGACAGTTTGACCCAGCCTTCACCAATATTATGAACGAAGTGATGGCTATGCTGCGCGAGCTATTCCAAACGAACAATCAATGGGCATTTCCGGTTGATGGTACATCGCGTTCAGGTAATGAAGCACTGCTTTGTAGCATTATCGAGCCAGGTGATAAGGTGCTCGTACCTATTTTTGGACGTTTTGGTCATTTACTTGTTGAAATTTGTGAGCGTTATGGTGCTGATGTGTATACAATGGAATGTCCTTGGGGTGAGGTGTTTGACCAACAGGATATTATCGACAAGGTTAAGGAAATAAATCCAAAAATCGTCGCGATAGTTCACGGTGAAACATCAACAGGGCGTATGCAGCCGCTAAATGTACTCGGGCCAGCCTGTCGTGAGCTCGACGTATTACTCATTGTTGATGCAGTAGCCTCTATTGGTGGTGCAAATGTGATGGTCGATGAATGGTGTTTAGATGGTGTCATTGCGGGTACGCAAAAATGCTTATCAGTTCCAGCAGGTATGGCACCAATTACGTATAACGAGCGAATTGAAAAGGTTATTCAAGCGCGTAAAAAGGTTGAGGCAGGCATCGCAACTGCAGATGATATTGCAACTGGTAACGAGAAAAACCGTATTCGTAGTAACTACTTCGACGTGGCGATGCTACAAGATTACTGGGGCCCGCGCCGTTTAAACCACCATACAGAAGCAACGTCGATGATTTATGCGTTACGCGAAGGGCTACGACTTGTGCTAGAAGAAGGTTTATATGAGCGTTTTGGTCGACATAGCTACCACGAACGCGCACTTGTAGATGGCTTACAGGCAATGGGCTTAGAAATTTTCGGTAACGAGACGCATAAGCTTCCAACCGTGACGTGCATTAACATTCCGACCGGTGTTGACGGTGATGCTGTACGCCAAATGATGCTTGAGCAGTTTGGCATTGAAATTGCATCCTCATTTGGTCCATTACACGGCAAAATTTGGCGTATAGGTACAATGGGTTATAGTTGTCGTAAAGAAAATGTATTATCGGTATTATCAGCATTAGAGGCTTGCTTAATTCGCGTAGGCTTAAGTGTTAACCGTGGTGAAGGCTTACAGGCAGCGCTTGATTATTATGGGGCACCAATGCTCGCAAAGGAGGACGCCCATGTTTGATTTATTGTTTAGAAATGCACAGCTAGTTAGTATGAATTCTATTATAGCGGGTGATATTGCGGTGAAAGATGGTATCATTTGTGCGATTGGATCAAATTTAGGTGAAGCATTGAAAACGGTAGACGTACAGGGCGATTTTATTTTCCCTGGAGGCATCGATGTACATGTACATTTCAATGAACCAGGCAATGAAGAATGGGAAGGCTTTGAGACGGGTTCTAAGCTACTTGCAGCGGGTGGTATGACGATATATTTCGATATGCCACTAAATGCCAATCCACCAACGATTAATGTGGAGGCGCTACAGTTAAAGCAACAGCTCGCAGACGAAAAAAGCATTATTACTCCCTACTTCTGGGGAGGCCTGGTGCATAATAATGTGCCACAGTTAGAAGAACTTGCTCGTGAAGGTGTCGTCGGCTTTAAGGCATTTTTATCGAACTCAGGATTTACGCCATTTGCTGCAGTAGAAAATGACTCGCTGTTACAAGGAATGCGTGAAATTGCACGCCTTGGAAAAATTCTGGCGCTACATGCAGAAAGTAATGAACTAACAAGCTTTTTACAGCAGCAAAAAATTGCTGAGGGTAAGCTTACAGCGCAAGACTACGCGCAGTCACGTCCAATTGTAGCTGAGGTTGAGGCAGTCAACCGTGCACTTTATTTTGCGGAGTTAACTGGCTGTGCACTGCATTTTGTACATATTAGTAGCGCAGCGGCGGTAACGATTATTCAAGCGGCGAAACAGCGTGGACTAGATGTGTCGGTTGAAACATGCCCGCATTATTTCTGGTTTAATGATCGAGCACTTGAGCGCGGTGTGTTGGCAAAATGTGCACCGCCTTTACGGTCAGAATTTGAGCGTAAAAAGCTACTTGATTGTTTGCTTGCAGGGCAAATCGATATCATAGCGTCCGACCATTCACCGTGCCCACCTGCAATGAAGGACTTAACGAATCAGCATTTCTTTCAAGCGTGGGGCGGCATTAATGGCGGTCAATTTACACTACTTGCACTACTAACGTTGTGTGATAGGTATAACGTTACCTATGAAAATGTCGCGAAGTGGCTAAGTGACGCACCGGCAAAACGCTTTAAGTTGGAAAAGCGTGGGCGTTTAGCGGTCGGTTATGCTGCGGATTTAACAATTGTTACGAAAAAGCCTTTTACGGTAACACAGGAAAATCATCACGCCAAGCATAAAGCAACGGTTTACGAAGGCGAAACATTCAATCATACAATCGTTGCAACATATAGTAATGGCCACTCTGTGTATGAAGCACAGCATACGTACGTTTGAAAAGAGGCT
>JAZLIT010000208.1:0-8645 GCA_045617525.1 Solibacillus sp.
AGTATGAGTTAGTAGGTGTTATTATTAGAATTGTGTTACACTTAAAGTGGAAAATTTTAACTTTAAAGGGAGTTGTCAAATGGGTATTTTCGATGGTTTGATGGGAAATGCTAGTGAACTGAATGTAGTCAATGTACAAAAGGAAATTAAAGATATATTGACTAAAAGTGAGAATGTTAAGAACGCTTATAAAGTGATTAGAGATATTTTCGTATTTACAGACAAAAGGTTAATACTTATTGATAAGCAAGGTGTTACGGGGAAGAAAACGGAGTATCTTTCTATTCCGTATAATAGTATTGTGAATTTTTCTGTTGAAACAGCGGGTACATTCGATTTAGATGCGGAGTTAAAGATATGGGTAACGGGTAATAGCGTTCCTATACAAAAAAAATTCAATAAGTCTACTAACATTTACGATGTGCAACGTGTACTTGCGGAATACGTATTAAGTTAAAATTATAGTAAGTTACGATCGACGCTTAATGTTGGTCGTTTTCTTTTTGGCCATCACTGAGATTTGTTATGAGACGCATCGAGATTCGGGTATGCTACTATCTACTCCATATCAATAAGTATAAGGGAGATTCGACACTATGGAAATTCGTCTTACAGACTATAATGCAGATTGGTCTCAAATGTTTCAGATTGAGGCAGAGTTTCTTAAAACAATATTTGGTGACGAGATAATCAAATGCGAGCATTTTGGAAGTACGTCTGTTCATGGAATGAAAGCAAAACCTGTAATCGACATGATGTGTATCGTTAAGACCATAGAGAAAGTTGATTTATTCAATTACCAAATGGAGTATTTTGGCTATGATGTTGTTGGGGAATGGGGTATTACAGGTAGAAGGTTATTTAGAAAAGGTGGCGAGAACAGAACTCACCATATCCATTTTTATCAACTTGATAATCCTGAAATTGAACGGCATTTGATCTTTCGAGATTATCTGAGAACTCACCCTCAAGAAGTTGCCAATTACAGTCGCTTTAAAGAAGAGTTGGCTCAACGCTACGACACTACAAGTGATTACAGTCCAGCAAAAAAGAAATTTGTAAGTGAAATGGAGAAAAAAGCTCTCAGCTGGTTTTCAGAAGGTTAGAGGAAAGCCCTATCAAAATTAAGGCGAATACACTCAAAAAATTTGGGTATCACAGAATCGGTGTTAGAAAATCGTAAAATAATATTAGGGATGGAGGGATGATAATGGACCAATTAAAAGGGAAAATTGCGATTATCACGGGTGTAAGTCGTCTAAAAGGGATTGGAGCTGCTATATGTAGGGAGTTAGCTGAATCGGGTTATCATATATTTTTTACTTATTGGACGGAATATGATAAAAAAATGCCTTGGAGCATTGAATTAGATGAACCCGTGAAATTAAAAGAAGAATTAATAAAAAAAGGTATTAAGGTATCATGTATGGAGTTGGATTTGACTCAACATGATGCACCTGAACAACTTATAAATAAAGTTTCTGAACAACTTGGTAATCCTGATATTTTGATTAATAATGCAGCATACTCAACTAACAACGATTTTACTAATTTAACTGCCGAAGAATTAGATAAACATTACATGGTAAATGTGCGTGCAACGACACTATTAAGTAGTAGATTTGCTCAAAGGTTTGATAAGAAATCAGGTGGAAGAATAGTCAATATTACTTCAGGTCAGTTTCAAGGACCTATGCCTGGCGAATTAGCATATGCAACAACAAAAGGAGCAATTGATGCTTTAACTATTACATTGTCGGCCGAACTAGCCCCTTTAGGAATAACGGTTAATGCATTAAATCCAGGTCCAACTGATACAGGTTGGATGACAGAAGAAATAAAAAATAAATTAAAACCGATGTTTCCTTTCGGTAGAATAGGAAAACCGAGAGATGTTGCAAAAACTATTAAATTTCTAGTGAGCGATGAAGCAGATTGGATTACAGGTCAAATTATTCATTCAGAAGGTGGATTTAAAAGGTGAGTTAAACTAAAAAAGCTTTGGATGCTGCTAGATTAGCACTCTTATCTTTATCTACATGTGTGCGAAGTTATGTGGGCATGATCGAACCTGAAAAGCTGAAGCCGAGTGCAACAAGGATTTATAAAGTACAAAATAAGCCTCCAAACACCGCTTGGGAATGAATTTTAGCTTAATTTAGCAAGAATTACACCATTTCCATACGAAGAAGAAGAACTTGCATATCAAAACTTTATGACAAACATAGGATTTGGAAAAACACAGAATAACGTAAATGCTTTAATTAGCAATTTATCAAAAAAGTATTCACACATTCGTATTATTGGTTTTAGTTTTGGTGCCACTATTGCTTGGCTTTGCAGTAATAACCCTTCAGTACATAAAGTAGTTGGCTTTTACGGTTCTCGGATTCGTCAATATACAGATGTAATTCCGAATGCAGAAACGATTTTAATATTCGGTGAGCAAGAAAAATCTTTTAATCCAATTGATTTAAAAACAAGTCTTTCTGCGTATCCCAATGTATTAATTAACAATGTTGAAGGTGAGCATGGTTTCGCTGACCCGTACACTTCGAAATACAATGAACAGACAATAATGATTTATCGGAATATTTTATTTAATTGAGAAGTCCCCAAATCTTACTTTGGTGACCATTTAGGAGGTTTAAATATGGAAAATTCTGCATTAAAAACTATTGTTGAATTAACAAATATAGAACAGTGGTTAGAAGCTTTTCCTATTATGAAACAATTACGAACTGATTTAACAGAGGAAACCTACATAGCGTTACTTCAAGATATGAATAAAGACGGATACAAGCTATACGCAATGTACGTTGAAGATAAAATGGTTTCATTAGTTGGGCTAAGTTGGAGAATTAACTTTTATAATAAGCGCCATATTTTTATTTACGATTTAGTAACCGATGTATCTTATCGTTCATATGGTTTTGGAGAGAAATTGTTACAATACATACATAAATGGGCCGATGAAAATGGGGCTGAATATGTAGCTTTAGAATCAGGTATACAAAGAAGTGATGCACACCGATTTTATGAGGATAAATTAGAATATGACAAATGGTGTTATTCCTTTAGAAAAACATTGTAACCCGTTTTCAAACTTTAATAAAAATAGATAATTGCATTTTTTCTAATTCATGTTAAGATGGAATCAAGTTAATAAATTGGTTTGAGTAACTGAGAGACCTTATTGAATGCACAAGGCTATAATTGTGTATCTTTAAGGGCTCTCTTTTTTTGTATCTAAAAGGAGGAAGAAAGTAATGGCAACAGCTTCAACTCTACAACGAGCAAGTGTGATGGATGATTTATCAAAAAAACAGTATGATGTGTTAATAATTGGTGGCGGTATAACAGGTGTAGGGATCGCACTAGATGCAATTACGCGTGGTCTTTCGGTCGCATTAGTAGAAATGGCAGACTTCGCAGCAGGTACATCAAGTCGTTCAACGAAATTAGTGCATGGTGGTTTACGCTATTTAAAACAATTTGAAATTAAAGAAGTGGCACAGTTAGGGAAAGAACGTGCCATCGTATATGAAAACGGTCCGCACGTAACGACGCCTGTTTGGATGTTACTACCGTTCCATAAAGGGGGTACATTTGGTAAGTTCTCTACATCAATTGGACTTCGTGTATACGACCTTCTGGCAGGAGTAAAAAAATCAGAGCGACGTTACATGTTAAATCCTACACAAACAATCTTAAAAGAGCCTTTAGTAAAGCAACAAGATTTACAAGGTGGTGGCGTGTATGTAGAGTACCGAACAGACGATGCCCGTTTAACGATAGAAGTGGCAAAAGCGGCAATCGAAAAAGGAGCAGTGTTAGCCAATTATACAAAAGCATCGGGTTTTTTATATAACGATAAGAAAAAAATTATCGGTATTGAAGCAACAGATTTAATGACGCAAAATACAATTCAAATTCAAGCGAAAAAAGTTGTGAACGCAGCGGGGCCATGGGTCGATGATGTGAGGGCGATTGAAAGGCAAACGAACGGTAAATATTTAATTCTATCAAAAGGTGTGCATATCGTATTTGATCAGTCGAAATTCCCGCTTCAGCAAGCAATTTACTTTGATACACCGGATGGCCGTATGGTATTTGCGATTCCACGTGATGGCAAAACTTACGTAGGGACGACAGACACGTTTTATAAAGGTGACCCACGCGATATGAACATCGAGCAATCCGATCGCGACTATATTATGAATGCGATTCTTTACATGTTCCCGAGTGTCAGCTTAACTGATGCAGATATCGAATCGAGCTGGGCAGGTGTGCGTCCTTTAATTCATGAAGAAGGAAAAGGCCCATCGGAAATTTCTCGGCATGATGAAGTATGGGAATCAGAAGGCGGTTTAATAACGATTGCGGGCGGTAAATTAACAGGGTATCGCAAAATGGCGGAAGCTGTTGTAAATCGTATTGCCCCAAGTTTGCAGACAGAGTTTGGCATTTTAAGTAAGCCATGTATAACAAAAAACTTACCAATTTCAGGCGGAGAAGTGGGCGGCTCACAACACTTGCAAGCGTATACCGAGGAAAAGGCAAAGCTTGGTCTTAAAGTAGGTTTAACAAAAGAAGAAGCAACCTACTTGGCTCAGCATTACGGTTCAAATGTGGAAAAAGTATATAGTTACGTTGCAAAAGCGAACGAAACCATGCCAGCAGCGTTATTTGCGCAGCTACAATACGGCATCGAGCACGAGTTAGTAGCGAACCCGGTAGACTTCTTTAGCCGTCGTACAGGCAATATGTTTTTCAATATCGCAAGTGTAACAGCACATAAAGATGCAGTAGTTGGATATATGGCGCAGCAACTAGGCTGGTCAAATGAACAATTCGGTTTATTTACAGATGAGTTAAATAACGAAATTACGCGTGCAACAACTGCGAAATAATGTAGAATATAATGTATCGAATTAATTTATGCTCATCAAATATGAAGATATTTAACATTCATAGGATGAGCTAGATTATTATATATTTATATAATAAGGAGAATGGTATGACATTTAGTGATAAAAGTCTTATTCCAGCAGCGCGAACGGTTAAGCAATTCGACCAAGTAGTAAAAAGTGATTATGAATATATCGTATTATTAGAAGTTCACTTAAGTCATTTGCGTGCATTAAAGCAAGAAGCAGATCGTTATGGGAAAAAGTTAATTATCCATGCAGATTTAGTTCATGGTTTGAAAACGGATAATTTTGCGGCGGATTATTTATGCAATGATATTAGTCCAGCAGGTATTATTTCGACACGCTCCAATATGATTTTAAAGGCGAAATCGCGGGGGATAATTGCAATTCAACGAGTATTTTTAATCGATACAATTGCGCTTGAAAAGAGCTACACCCTTATTAAACAGACTGCACCGGATTATATTGAGCTATTACCAGGTGTTATTCCGGAGATGATTGCAGAAGTATACGAACGTACCGGTATTTCCATTATTACAGGCGGATTAGTACGCTCCGAAGAACAAATTACGCGTGCGTTTGAAGCAGGTGCGGTGGCCATTACTACGTCAAATAAAGAACTTTGGAAACGTTTTCAAAAAACCGTTGACTGATTGTTAGAATTAACCTAAGATGGTAATTAAGTTAATAAACACGTGGTTGAGTAAAGAACTCCGCAATTATCGTTTTATACGTTACGTATAAAATGCTTTTGCGGGTTTTTTTGTCATCTAAAGCGTGAATAACATTGGGGGGGAAAAATATGTCAACGTTTACAGCCGAGCTAATCGGTACAATGCTTCTTATTTTATTTGGTGGTGGTGTTGTAGCAGGTGTTTCCTTGCATAAGTCAAAAGGTGCAGGTCCTGGTTGGGCAGTTATTACGATTTGTTGGGGTTTTGCAGTAGCTTTAGCTGCGTATGCAGTAGGTGGAATTAGTGGTGCACACTTAAATCCAGCCTTAACGATCGCTTTAGCAACAATCGGTAATTTTGATTGGGTAGATGTGCCAATGTTTATTTTAGCGCAATTAATTGGTGCTTTTATTGGGGCCGTATTAGTATACTTTGTGTACTTACCACATTGGAAAGGTACGAAAGATAAAGGGGCAAAGCTCGGTGTATTTGCAACAACACCAGCAATTAAGCATATCCCTTCAAACATGATTACGGAAATGACAGGTACATTTGCTTTAGTGTTAGGTATTTTAGTGTTAGGTACAAATGATATTTCGGCAGGCTTAAATCCACTATTAGTAGGTATTTTAGTTATGGTAATCGGTATGGCATTAGGTGGTCCTACAGGATATGCCATCAACCCTGCCCGCGACTTAGGTCCACGTATTGCACATGCGATTTTACCGATTCCAGGAAAAGGGGATTCTGCATGGTGGTATTCGTGGGTACCAGTTGTAGCACCAATTATAGGTGGTGTATACGGTGCGGTGTTTTATAGTTTTATTTGGAACGGTGAAGATTCGACATTATTTTGGATTTTTAGCATTGTTGTAGCGGCAATCTTTTTCGTAGCACAAGCAACTATTGCAAGAGTAAAAGAGTAAAAGAGTAGAAGAGTAAAAGAGTAGAAGAGTAGGAGGAGTCTTTTATGACAGAAAAATTTATGATGGCATTAGACCAAGGCACAACGAGCTCTCGAGCAATTTTATTTGATGAAAACGGAAATGTTTTCCATTCAACGCAGCAAGAATTCCCACAATACTTTCCTCATTCAGGTTGGGTAGAGCATAACCCAGAGCAAATTTGGAGTTCTGTATTATCATGTATCGCTTCCGTTCTATCAGAAAAAAACCTAGGTGCAGACCAAATTGCGGGTATTGGTATTACAAATCAACGTGAAACGACAGTTGTATGGGATAAACATACTGGTCAACCAATTTACAATGCAATTGTTTGGCAATCGCGTCAAACAGCAGATATTTGTGAAGAGTTAAAAGAGCGCGGCTTAAACGATAAATTCCGTGACAAAACAGGCTTACTAATTGATGCTTATTTCTCAGGTACGAAAGTGAAATGGATTTTAGATAATGTAGAGGGCGCACGTGAAAAAGCAGAAAATGGCGATCTATTATTCGGGACAATTGATACGTGGATTATTTGGAAATTAACGAAAGGCGAAGTGCATGTAACAGATTACTCTAACGCATCTCGTACGTTAATGTTCAATATTTACGATTTGAAATGGGATGAAGAGTTATTAGACATTTTAAGTGTACCAGCTTCTATGTTACCAGAAGTACGTTCTTCATCAGAAGTATACGGGTATACAGATGCAGACCAATTCTTCGGTCAGGAAATTGCAATTGCTGGTATAGCAGGTGACCAACAGGCAGCATTATTTGGTCAAGCTTGTTTTGAACAAGGTATGGTAAAAAACACATATGGCACAGGCTGCTTTATGTTAATGAACACTGGTGAAACTGCAGTGAAATCTGAGCACGGTCTTCTTACGACAATTGCATGGGGCTTAGATGGGAAAGTAACATATGCGTTAGAAGGAAGTATTTTCGTAGCAGGCTCAGCAATTCAATGGTTGCGAGATGGTTTACGCATGTTCCGTAAAGCAGATGAAAGTGAAGCGTACGCATCGCGTGTGACTTCGTCTGATGGCGTTTACGTAGTGCCAGCTTTTGTGGGACTTGGGACACCGTACTGGGATAGTGAGGTGCGTGGTGCAGTATTTGGGTTAACGCGCGGCACAGAAAAAGAGCATTTCATTCGTGCTACGTTAGAATCATTAGCGTATCAAACACGCGATGTACTTAGTGCAATGGAAGCGGATTCGAACATCGCGTTGCATACGCTACGTGTTGACGGTGGTGCGGTAAAGAATAACTTTTTAATGCAATTCCAGTCAGATATTCTGAACGTGCCAGTAGATCGTCCCGTAGTCAACGAAACGACAGCGTTAGGAGCGGCTTATTTAGCAGGTTTAGCGGTAGGTTATTGGGGGTCATTGGAAGATATTTCGAATTATTGGAATTTAGATAGAAAATTTGAACCAGTGATGAGTGAGCAAGAGCGTGAAGATTTATACGCAGGCTGGGGCAAAGCAGTGAAGGCAGCGCAAGCTTTTAAATAATAGTTTCGAAGGCGAAATAAAGCCCAACTTTATGTTACCTTCCTATGAATTTATGTAATTAGAAGATGATTCCTATTTTAATAGGGGGCATCTTCTTTTTTCATCCGATTGATAGCGATATATGGGCGGATAAAGGTTAGTCACGGTTATTAACGCAAACGCCCAAAAGAAGTAGTACTTCTTTTGGGCGTTGTATCTTTATGGGCATTGTTAGGTAGGATGTAAACCTTTGATTGAAGTTTCACTTTATTGTTTACCTTTTAATTGACTTTGTGCCATTTCAACTAGACGTTTTGTGATTTCTCCGCCTACAGAACCATTTGAACGGGAAGATGATTTGCTTTCAAGCTGCACACCAAACTCTTGTGCAATTTCGTATTTCATTTGATTAATTGCTTGTCGTGCGCCTGGTACGTCAAGTTTATTTGAATTGTTATTATTTGAAGTCATATTTCTCACCTCCTTGTACATAGCATGATTCTAGGTTTGTTTTTCATACGGTTTTAAATTCGGTAAATAATTCATTCAATGCACAGTTTTATATTGTAATAGTTAATAATCCCTTTAATGATA
>JAZLIT010000209.1:0-6826 GCA_045617525.1 Solibacillus sp.
TGGGACACTTGTTTACGGCATTTTATATGATAAAATACCGGCGCAATATATTTTAGTTGTTAGCGGTGTCCTTTTAGTGACCGTTGCACTCATCTTCTTGCGTCGTTCAGTAATTGAACTTGCACATCCAGAATTAAAGAAAGATGCAATTGAGGTAAAACCGGTAACTGAATAAACGATAAAGCATGATTTGAATGCAAAAAGTCGACAAAGTGTTTATACACTTGTCGACTTTTTTAGTAATGTTCATACTATTCTTCTGTATACACTTGCGTCGTATATTCTGCACCTGTTGTGTCTTTTATAGTACGCGGTCCAATGATTTCAAAAGTTAGCGAAAGTTCATCTGTTAATTTCACGATATATTGATTTTCTTCCTTAGTAATTTCCGCATCTTCATACACTTTCATAAAGGACTCACCCTCTTTTGCCCCTTCTAATTCCATAATCTTATCGAGATCGTTTGGCTTACCATATACACCGGGATTGTAGTGGCCAAAAATATGAAGCCCATCCTCGCCCCATACGATAAAATGGTTGTTATATTTACTTGCATAGCCTGAGTCGTGGAAGCCTGTCAAACCTTTATCAGCTCCGAAACCTGCATGATAATTCTCCTGTTGTTCCTTCACTTGCATTTGCTCAGATAGTAGAAATAAGCTAATGGCTACTGCAAGAAGTGCCACTACGCCAACAAATAACGGCTTGCGCTTTTTCTTTTTTGGCTGTAACTTTTTAGCAACACCATCAGCAAGGCGTTTTTTTTGCTCACTTACATCACCTACGATTCCGTCTAGGTCACGCTTCCATTGATTCATCCAAAAGCACCTCCCACTGTTCACTTTGTAATTCTGCCTTTAAGCGTTCGCGCCCTTTACGCAGGTGTGTTTTCACGGTGTTTAATGGAATATGTAGATGATCAGCAATCTCCTTCACAGAAAGCTCCTCATAATAATAAAGGATTATTGGCTCACGTAATTTAAGTGGCAATTTTAAAATCGCTGCACCAATCTGATATTTCTCCTCGAGCACAATTAATTCATCACGAGAATCGGTTCCGCTATTACTCTCTTTATTTAAATAAATAAGCTTTTTATATGACCAGCTGCGTAAATAATCTTTGCAGCGATTGGCTGTTAATTTTGTTAAATACGCGCGCATTTGCCCACGTTCGTCATATTGATTTTTCGTGTAAAAATGCAAGAAGACGTCTTGTACAATATCCTCTGCCGTCGCTTTATTTTTCACGTAAAAGTAGGCAATTTTCAACAAATGCTCACCGTAATCTTCAATACATTGCTCTAACTGTTGTTGATTCATCGTCATCCCCCCTTCACAAGTATAACGGATGCCAACTGTAGTAGGTTTTAGAAATCAGAATATTTTTGCAAAAAAAAAAAAAGATATGCCCCCTCCTAGAAGGATGCATATCTTTTTATTGCATTGGCATAAACGAAACCTGCCAAATACCCGTTTCACTTAATACTAGGTTGAAGATAACCATGTCTTCTCCTTCACCATAATAAAGAGTGCCGGATTTTTGATCTGTTTGTTTAAACTTACTAATAGCCATAATTCTAGCATCTTCTAGCGCTTGCATTCGACTTTTTTCTTGCTTAATGATTGTCCTTTCACGCATATGCTCCCCCTCTGTCCACAACACCAGGTCCTCATGTGTCGTATACATTCGGTATGCAGTTTGTGCATCCAGTAAGAAATTCGCATAAAAATAAACGCGCGCAATCGTAACTGGCTCTATATCACGGAAAAGCTCTGGATCATTCGTTTGCTTAAATTCCTCATAAAGTGTACGTTCTGCCACACTCCATTCATTAATAAATTCATTTTGATCATAGCCAAGAACCATCGCGTTAACTTTATCCAATGAAACCTTCTCAATCTTGCCTCGTGCCCAGTTATCAGGAACGACCACTACTTCATTCGCACCCACTTCAATCGGTTCCATATCCATGAAAAAGATATCCTCCGTACCTGCTACATCTTCAAGACGATTACCCATTAATTCAATATACGTTTCATAAACAGTTTCCCCCTGAATTTTTGCATAGCCATAGTAGGTTTCAATTGGAAACCCATTCATCACAACCGTTCCATTTTGAATGGCAAATGTTTCCCAAGGTAAACTCAGAACTCGACTTATAACATCCTCGCCGTCTTCATTTTTATATAAAATTACATCTCCACGTTTCAACGTTCCAATCGTTGAATCCATAATTAGATGAAGCCAGTTATATTCGTGATTCCCACGGTCCATATTATCGGCTCTGTATAAGTAGCGATATTTCGTATCAGAACCCGATGCTGACACAATTGGCACATCGATATCTAAGGAATTTTCGCTATATCCCATTGCCTCCACACGTTTATATTGTCCGTCTTCATAAGCAATAACGACACGATTTGCACGACTATCTGTTAGACTAAACCAAAAACTCCTGCCGTTTCCAATATCAATTAAAATTGTTTCCTCTTGCCCAACAATGACCGATTTAACATTTTTATTTAATAGTGTCCCTGCGAATAAATACGGCTCCTCCACACTAGATGACCAAAACGCCTCACCTTGCAGAAATACACCCGTTGATTGACGGTGCATCCACCCTTTATTTTCAAATGCTAAATACTCTGTAAAAATAATATCATCATCCTCACCTGTTTGATAAGCAATGATTGCATCATATTCTTCGCGAATCCCGACTTTACTATAAAGCAAACTGTATGGTTGACCGTCCATTCGCTCTTCTAAAAAAGTAAGTAACGAGGCCTCCGTTGCTGTCTGAACTGTTGGTGTTTGCGAATTCGTAAAGAGTAGTATTGCAAATGCCAACAGCGCAATAAAGCTAACCGCTATCGCCGGCATTTTGAAGCGATTTTTACGCGAAGCCTTGTTTTCAATTCGTTGCAGCACCGCATCTAGATTTGCATTAGTAAAACGCTTGCGTTCTTCTAACACTTCTTTTAGCTCATCCTTCACGTTATTCAAATAAATTCACCTCACTATTTTCCACCTTTAGCGCAGTTTTTAAATTTTCGCGTCCACGTCGTAAACGTGTTTTAACCGTGCCCTCTGGTAAATCAAGTAGCTTTGCGATTTCTGCGCTTGTTAATTGCTCATAATAATACAGAGTGATGACTTCACGGTACTTTAGTGCAAGCTCGAAAACGGCCATTGCAACGGCATTTTGCTCAAGCTTCTTTAATGTTTCATATTCGGCGGAATTTCCCTTTGTTTCAGACGTTTTCCACAGCTGACCTAAAATTTTCAAGCGCCCTTTTACACTACGCAAATGATCACAGCTTCTATTAATCGTCATCTTTGCTAAATAGGTTTTCATAGATGAACGCTGCTCGAACTTCTCATTCGTTTCATAAAATTTCACGAATACATCCTGAACGATTTCCTCGGCGGTCGACCAGCTTTTCACATAAACATAGGAAAGTCGCACTAAATAATCTCCATGCTCGTTCATGATTTGCTGTAAATCATATGGTTCCACATCGCTACCTCCTTTCAAAGGCTCACTTCACGCAACAGACGGGTGAGGGTGAAAAATAGTTTCATATTATTTCGATATATGATATTTATCATGTCAACTTAATGACATCTTCTTATACAATTATGGAGGGATTTATTTAATAATGGAAGTACAAAAGGAAGGGCGGTGCTCATGATGGCAATTGTAACGACAAGCCAGTATAGCAAAAAAGAAGAATTTTACAACGCACTTACACATGGTCTCGGTGCATTCCTAGCAATTCCAGGATTAATCCTCTTATTAAACAAATCAACTTCACTAACTGCAACTGTTAGCTATACGATTTTCGGCATTGCAATGTTTATATTGTATTTATCTTCAACGCTTTATCATTCCGTACCAGTCGGAAAATCTTTCTTGAAAAAAATGGATCACTGCTCAATCTTTTTATTAATCGCAGGTACATATACTCCGATTGCTTTAATTGCTATTGGCGGTACAACCGGCTGGGTAATCGTCGGGATTGAATGGGGTCTAGCATTCATTGGCATTATCTTAAAGCAATTTTTTGTTTACCGGTTTAAAACGGCTTCACTTCTTGTATATATCGGCATGGGTTGGGTCGTAATTTTTGTGTACCAACCGGTGTACGCCCATATCGGTGCAGCAGGCTTCTTCACATTATTAGCGGGTGGAATCGCCTACACAGCAGGGACATACTTCTATAAAAACGACAAAATCCCATACAATCATGCAATTTGGCACTTATTCGTATTAGCCGGCAGCATTGGCATGTATGCATGTGTTTATTTTTACTTATAAAATGAATCAAAGCGCCTACGATTTTTTCGTAGGCGCTTTGATATTTTGGTGTAAGAATTGGTTGGGTGATGTACACTTAATCAAAATATCCGATATAGATGTATAATTCTATTTAAACATTAATGGGGGGTTAGAAAAAAATGGACCCAATTATTAGTATAATTACTAGTTTCATTAGCAGTGTTATATTTGTATATTTAATTTCGTTATACTTCTTTGATTACTTTGACTTGATTTTTTTACTTGTGGTATGGGGTATGTTTGTATTGCCAGTATTTTTAATTGTTGGTCTTATTGCTGAATATGTTTCTTATGTTCAAGAGCTTTTCAAATCAAGAACTTATTTTACTTCTTTAATTGTGTTCATTCTTTTAGGGGTAATCTGCAATATTTATGCATTATTGCATGTTATAAGAAATGGTTGGAACGTGGGGGTTTTGGAATATCTAGTCTTAGGTATTGTAGGTTCTCTTATTTATTATCACACTTGGCTGTTATTGAATATACTTAACACCAAAATAAAAATTAGGTTTTCCAAAAGTCTTTGAACTAGTAAATTAGCACACATGCACTAGACATCTTTGCCATTTTAATAAAACAACAAGGCAAGCCCGTAAGTTGAATATGAATTTCCAACTTATTCTTCAAGGCACAGCTACTATTTCATCTATGCACCTATACATAAAACCTTCACTAAACCCAAGTGAAGTAGTGACTTCACCATTTAGAACAAAAATAAAAAGGGGCTGCCCATAAGTGAAAATTCATTTAACTTTTGAGACAGCCCCTCTTCATTTACTGATTTTTGAGCAGTTAAACAGTCATTAATTACGAACTCAGAGCCTATTGAGTATAATAATGCGTTTTCGCCTAATTCAACTGCCATTGCATTTACTTTTTCTCCATTTAAATCTGTAAGAATAACTTTCGCACCTTGCTCAACGAAAAGGCGAGCATGTGTTAGTGAAGCATAATTGAACCACCGTCAACCATGAGTGTTTGACCAGTGATATATTTGCTATCTTCTGAAGCTAGGAATACAGCTACGCGACCGATATCTTGTTCTGGGTCACCAAATTTGCCCATTGGAATATTCGCTAATACGTTGTTGTAATAATCTGGTTGTGCTTTAGCCCAAGCTTGTACACCTTCAGAGTTAGCAATTGGAGAGATTAAGTTAGCAGTAATGCCATCTGCTCCGAATTCGTTTGCTACTACACGTGTGATACCACGAATTGCTTCTTTAGCCGCAGCATAAGCAGCTTGTGTTTTGTGGCCTTTCAAACCAGCGCCTGATGCGAAGTTGATGATGTTCCCTTTTGTTTCTTTTAAGTGAGGAATCGCTGCTTGCATTAAATACCAAGTTGGGTAGAAACCAGTGTCCATAGATAACGCTAAGTCCTCTGCCGTTGTTTCTAAGAAAGGAACTTGCTTAGAAGCGTGAGCGTTGTTTACTAATACATCTAAACGACCGTATTTAGAAACTACTTCTGCTACGATGTTTTTTAAGTTAGCATGATCTGCTAAGTTCGCTTGGATGAAGCTGGATTTTGGTGAAAATTGTTGTAGTTCCTCAGCTGTTTTAACTCCAGTTTCTGAGTTTAAGTCTACCGCTACTACGATTGCACCTTCTTTAGCCATTGCGCGGCCCATGCCAGCACCGATACCGCCAGCACCACCCGTGATAATAACAACTTTGTCTTGTAATTTCATAAAGAAAACTCCTTTTCACCAATAAATTTCATGTTTCTACCACATGTCTACTAAAAAGAAACACGAGGTAATTACGTAAATTATTTCCCAACTTCCCTCACTTAATTCGATGTCGAAAATAATGCAATTAAATATTCCTAATATTCAATGTTTTTTACAAAACCTTCTAATCGTTCTAAAATGGAAAATCGCAATAATAGATTAATTAGTTTTTAACTACAGGAAATAATAAAGGGGGAAGTCTATTTTTAAAACTCTTACTACGGTAGGTTTATTCGGGGCTTTCATCGACCCATGGATTGGTAAATTAATCGCAAACAAAGGCTGGCGTTTTGCTTATACAACTTCTGGTCTAACTTTAGGTGCTGGATATATTTTGGGGGCTTTGGAGGCTTTCAGGGTTTTCGGGGTTTTGCACTATTTTGATATGAGTAGTAATTATTTTCACTTTGTTGGATTCGGACACAAATTTGGCGGATTCCCCCACCCAAAACTCCTTCATGTTCGTGTCGCTACACTTCACTACCTAAAATCATTAAAAACTAGTGATAAAATAACAAGTTTTCGCAGTTTGACTAATACCCTCTTCATTTTGATGACTAATAACTTCTAGGTGCATTGCGCAATTCACCTTCACACAGCCCCCCCATAACCGCAAAAAACCTCCAAACAGCCGACTGTTTGGAGGTCTCTTCGCAAAATTATTTAATTAACTCAAGCTCAACGGGAACATTCTCTTCCACAGTCTCACCATTTAAATGCTTAATTGCTGTCTCGATAGCTTTAGAACCAAT
>JAZLIT010000210.1:0-26644 GCA_045617525.1 Solibacillus sp.
ACCGAATACTAATTTCGCTTTAATGTCGATTAGTGGGTAACCAGCTACTACACCGCGGTCAAGAGAGTCACGTAGACCCGCTTCTACTGCAGGGATGTATTCACGAGGTACAACACCACCAACGATAGCGTTTTCGAATTCAAAGCCTTTACCTTCTTCGTTAGGAGAGAACTCGATCGTTACGTCACCGTATTGACCACGACCACCTGATTGACGAGTAAATTTACCTTGAACTTTAGCAGAACCACGGAAAGTCTCACGGTAAGATACCATTGGAGCACCAACGTTAGCTTCTACTTTAAATTCACGACGCATACGGTCAACTAGGATGTCTAAGTGTAACTCACCCATACCAGAGATGATAGTTTGCCCAGTTTCTGTGTCAGTGTGAGCACGGAAAGTTGGATCTTCTTCTTGTAGTTTTTGTAAAGCTTGACCCATTTTATCTTGGTCAGCTTTAGATTTAGGTTCTACAGAAAGTGAAATTACTGGCTCAGGGAATACCATTGATTCAAGAATTACTAAGTGCTTCTCGTCACAAAGAGTATCACCAGTTGTAGTATCTTTAAGACCTACAGCAGCAGCGATGTCCCCAGCGAATACTTTCGAAATCTCTTCACGAGAGTTAGCGTGCATTTGTAGGATACGACCTACGCGCTCACGTTTACCTTTAGAAGAGTTTTGTACGTATGAACCTGAATCTAATGTTCCAGAATACACACGGAAGAATGTTAATTTACCTACGAAAGGATCCGTCATAACTTTGAATGCTAAAGCTGAGAACGGTGCCTCATCATTAGATTCACGAACGATTTCTTCTTCGCCATCAATATCAGTACCTGTAATAGAAGGTACGTCAGTTGGAGCTGGTAAGTAAGCAACAGCAGCATCTAGCATTTTACGAACACCTTTGTGTTTGAATGCAGTACCACAAATTACAGGGTAGAATTCTACTGCTAATGTAGCTTTACGGATAGCCGCTTTAAGCTCAGCAACAGAGATTTCTTCGCCTTCTAAATATTTTTCCATAAGACCTTCGTCAACACTTGCAATAGCGTCGATTAATTTCTCACGGTATTCTTCGGCTTGTGCACGGTGTTCTTCTGGGATTTCTCCTTCAGTAACCGCAGTACCTTCTTCGTTACCGTAGAAAGTAGCTTTCATTTCGATTAAGTCGATAATCGCAGAAAACTCATCCTCAGCTCCGATTGGTAATTGGATTGGGTGAGCGTTAGCTTGTAAACGATCGTGTAGAGTTCCTACAGAATATAGGAAATCTGCTCCCATTTTATCCATCTTGTTGATGAATACGATACGTGGAACACCATAAGTAGTAGCTTGACGCCATACCGTTTCAGTTTGAGGCTCAACACCAGATTGAGCATCAAGTACTGTAACAGCACCATCAAGTACACGTAATGAACGTTCAACTTCTACAGTGAAGTCTACGTGTCCAGGAGTATCGATGATGTTAATACGATGACCATCCCATTGAGCTGTTGTTGCAGCAGAAGTGATCGTGATACCACGCTCTTGCTCTTGCTCCATCCAGTCCATTTGAGATGCGCCTTCGTGAGTTTCACCGATTTTGTGAATCTTACCAGTGTAATAAAGGATACGCTCAGTTGTTGTTGTTTTACCAGCATCAATGTGGGCCATAATCCCAATATTACGGGTATTCTCTAGAGAGAATTCGCGTTTCATAGGAAATTTCTCCTTCCATAGTGGGTTACTGTTAAATAAAATCTAAGCCCTAGCAAGCTAGGGCGAAGATTGAATTACCAGCGATAGTGAGCGAATGCTTTGTTAGCTTCCGCCATTTTGTGCATATCTTCACGTTTCTTAACTGAAGCACCAGTGTTGTTAGAAGCGTCTAAGATTTCGTTAGCTAAACGCTCTTCCATAGTTTTTTCACCACGAAGACGAGAATAGTTAACTAAGTAACGAAGACCTAAAGTTGTACGTCGCTCTGGACGTACCTCTACTGGTACTTGGTAGTTAGAACCACCTACACGACGAGCGCGAACTTCAAGTACTGGCATAATATTAGTTAATGCCGTTTCAAATACTTCAATTGGATTATTACCAGAACGTTCTTGAATTAATTCGAACGCACCGTATAAAATTGTTTGAGAAGTACCTTTTTTACCATCAATCATCATTTTGTTGATTAAACGAGTTACTAGTTTCGAATTATAAATTGGATCTGGTAACACGTCACGTTTGGAAACAGGACCTTTACGAGGCATGTGTTTTCCTCCTTTCGAATAGTTGTATATTTAAGTTAAATTATTTTTTTTCTTTAGGGCGTTTTGCTCCATATTTAGAACGTGATTGCATACGGCCGCTTACGCCAGCTGTATCAAGTGCACCACGTACGATATGATAACGTACACCCGCTAAGTCTTTTACGCGTCCGCCACGGATAAGAACAACACTATGTTCTTGTAAGTTGTGACCTTCACCTGGGATATAAGCTGTAACTTCAATTTGGTTAGTTAAACGAACACGCGCGTATTTACGTAACGCTGAGTTAGGTTTACGTGGTGTCATTGTACCTACACGAGTACAAACTCCGCGTTTTTGTGGAGATTTAACATCAGTTAAAGATTTCTTAAATGAGTTGTATCCTTTATTTAGCGCTGGAGATTTTGATTTCGTGATTTTAGATTGACGAGGCTTACGTACTAATTGGTTAATTGTAGGCATCGGTTTTTCCTCCCTTCATTTATTGCTTTTAATACCACACATCCAGGTGGTTCATTTTTTGGGTAAAAACAAAGTCTTTGTGTATTTTTACACAAAAACTACTTCGCAGTAATCGCTACAACAGCAGCGGCAACATTAATGCTGCAAGCTTTTCCAAGTTCTCTTTTTGACTTGACGAGATGAATTGGTATCCCGATTTCTTTCGCGAGAAGAATGGCCGGATCGGTCACCCAACTGTCTGCATCTTGTGCAATAAAGAGTTGGCTTACTTGTCCTGCATGCATTGCTTTCACTGCTTGCTTTGTACCTATGATTGTTTTACTAGCCTGTATTACTTTTTCATAAGACATTTTCATATCCTCCAAAGGGACAGACAGTTAACTATCAACCTTCAATATGTTATCATCCCGCAGTTTAATTGTCAACAAATATCTTCATAAATAGTGAGTTCAATATGAATAAAAAAGAAATTTACACTATTTATTGTAAACATAAAAAAAATTCCGGGCAAGTGATATACCTCGCCCGGAATTTTTCCAAAAACAATCAAATTGGTTTCGATTATTCTACTGAAGTTACTTCAGCACTTTTATCTTGTTCAATACGAATCTGGCGGTAACGTTGCATACCAGTACCAGCCGGAACTAGTTTACCGATAATTACGTTTTCCTTCAGACCAAGAAGCTCATCACGTTTACCTTTAATTGCAGCATCCGTTAACACACGAGTTGTTTCTTGGAATGATGCAGCAGATAAGAATGATTCTGTCTCAAGAGAAGCTTTTGTAATACCTAAAATTACAGGGCGACAAGTTGCAGGCGTTTTACCGTTTAATACAGCGTCAACGTTTGCTTCTGAGAATTGGTGAATATCAAGTAATGAACCTGGTAATAATTCTGTATCACCAGCTTCGATTACGCGCACTTTACGAAGCATTTGGCGAACCATTACCTCGATGTGTTTATCACCGATTTCTACACCTTGCATACGGTATACTTTTTGTACTTCTTTTAATAGATATTCTTGAACTGTAGATACGTCTTTAACTTTTAATAATTGTTTTGGATCGATAGAACCTTCTGTTAGAACTTGTCCAGGTATAATCAATTGGCCAATCTCAACTTTTAGACGAGAGTTATATGGCGCTTGATATTTACGTGTTTCCACAGTACCTTGGATAGTAATTTCTTTCAGACCTTCACGAATCTCTTCAATCTCAATAACGTTACCAGTAATTTCTGAAATCACAGATTGACCTTTAGGGTTACGTGCTTCAAAAATCTCTTGGATACGTGGAAGACCTTGTGTGATATCGTTTCCGGCAACCCCACCTGTATGGAATGTACGCATTGTTAACTGTGTACCTGGCTCACCGATAGATTGAGCAGCGATAATACCAACCGCTTCCCCAACTTCTACCTCTTCACCTGTTGCTAAGTTCATACCGTAACATTTTTTACACACGCCGTGTTTTGTGTTACATGTGAATGCAGAACGAATTGTTAATTCTTCGATATTAGCTTCTGCGACTTCACGTGCCACGTCTTGTGTAATTAAGCCATCTTTTCCAACGATTACAACACCAGTTTCAGGGTGACGAAGCGTTTTCTTAGCATAGCGACCAACGATACGTTCATCTAACGCTTCGATTACTTCATTGCCTTCCATTAATGCTCCGATTAATAAACCACGGTCAGTTCCGCAGTCATCTTCACGAACAATAACATCTTGTGCAACGTCTACTAAACGACGAGTTAAGTAACCTGAATCGGCAGTTTTTAGTGCTGTATCGGCAAGACCTTTACGCGCACCATGTGTAGAGATGAAGTATTCTAATACCGTTAAACCTTCACGGAATGAAGATTTGATCGGTAACTCAATAATACGACCAGCTGGATTGGCCATTAGACCACGCATACCAGCAAGTTGCGTAAAGTTTGATGCGTTACCACGGGCACCAGAGTCAGACATCATGAAGATTGGATTCGTTTTTTGTAACGATTTCATCAGTTTGCCTTGAATTTCATCTTTCGCAGCAGTCCAAACCGTAATAACACGGTTATAACGCTCTTCCTCTGTGATTAAACCACGTCGGAATTGAACTGTTACTTTATCTACTTTTTCTTGTGCTGCATCTAGGATTACACCTTTATCTGGTAATACCACGATATCCGATACACCTACTGTGATACCAGCACGAGTTGAATATTTGAAACCTAAGTCTTTCATGCGATCAAGCATTTTAGACGTTTCAGTAATATGGAATCGCTTGAATACTTCAGCAATAACATTACCTAGGAATTTCTTACGGAACGGATCAATAACTTCAACATCAGTAAAGTGTTTCGCTAATACCGCACGACGTTGTGCTTCCACTTTTTCAGCTTCTGATAAATCAGCATAGCCTTCTGTAGCTTCAAGCACTTGTAATAATTCATCAGTAATTAATAAGTTAGTGAAATATTGTTCAGGCGTTTTTTGCTCTAAATTAAAGTCAGTTGGTTCATTGATGTAAGGGAATGAAGTTGGAAGAATCTCGTTAAAGATTACTTTACCTACTGTCGTTAATAAGAACTTGTTGTTTTGCTCTTCTGTAAACGTTGGATTGTTTAATGAAGAGGCTTTGATTGCAATACGAGAATGCAAGTGTACATAGCCATTTTGATATGCTAGTAAAACTTCATCATGACCGTAGAAGATAGAACCTTCTCCACGTACGCCTTCGCGCTCAAGTGTTAAGTAATAGTTACCTAGTACCATATCTTGAGATGGAGTTACAACTGGTTTCCCATCTTTCGGGTTAAGGATGTTTTGAGCAGCTAACATTAATAGACGAGCTTCTGCTTGCGCTTCTGCTGATAAAGGTACGTGAACGGCCATTTGGTCACCATCGAAGTCAGCGTTATAAGCTGTACATACTAATGGGTGAAGACGGATCGCACGACCTTCTACTAATGTAGGTTCGAATGCTTGGATACCAAGACGGTGAAGCGTTGGTGCACGGTTAAGTAACACTGGATGCTCACGAATAACGTCTTCAAGTACGTCCCAAACTTCATTGTGCATACGCTCAATTTTACGTTTAGCACTCTTAATGTTATGAGCAAGGCCACGTTCTACTAATTCTTTCATTACGAAAGGCTTGAATAGTTCGATCGCCATTTCTTTTGGAAGACCACATTGGTACATTTTTAAGTTTGGACCTACTACGATAACCGAACGACCAGAATAGTCTACACGTTTACCAAGTAAGTTTTGACGGAAACGACCTTGTTTCCCTTTCAACATGTGTGAAAGTGATTTTAAAGGACGGTTACCTGGACCAGTTACCGGACGACCACGACGACCGTTGTCGATTAGTGCATCAACAGCTTCTTGTAACATACGTTTTTCGTTTTGCACGATAATGCTTGGAGCACCAAGGTCTAATAAACGTTTTAAACGGTTGTTACGGTTAATAACACGACGGTAAAGATCATTTAAATCAGAAGTAGCGAAACGGCCACCATCTAATTGCACCATTGGACGAAGCTCTGGTGGAATTACAGGAAGTACCTCTAAAATCATCCACTCTGGTTTATTACCTGAGTTACGGAATGACTCTACTACTTCAAGGCGTTTAATCGCACGAGTACGACGTTGACCTTGAGCAGTTTTAAGCTCTTCTTTTAACGTTGCTGTTTCATCTTCAAGATCAAGTTTCTCAAGAAGACGTTTGATAGCTTCAGCACCCATTGCTGCTTCGAAACCGTTACCAAACTTCTCACGGAATGCACGGTAGTCTTTCTCAGAAAGAAGACCTTTAAATTCTAGAGGTGTGTTACCTGGTTCGATTACAACATAAGAAGCAAAATAAATTACTTCTTCAAGCGCACGTGGAGACATATCTAAGATAAGACCCATACGACTTGGAATACCTTTGAAGTACCAAATATGAGATACAGGTGCTGCTAATTCGATGTGACCCATACGTTCACGACGAACTTTTTGACGCGTAACCTCTACTCCACAACGATCACAAACTACGCCTTTATAGCGTACGCGTTTGTATTTACCACAGTGACATTCCCAGTCTTTAGTTGGTCCGAAGATGCGTTCGCAGAATAGACCATCTTTTTCTGGTTTTAATGTACGGTAGTTAATTGTTTCAGGCTTTTTCACTTCACCATATGACCAAGAACGAATCTTGTCAGGAGAAGCTAAACCAATTTTCATATATTCAAATTCATTAACGTCTATCAAGGAGCCTACCTCCCTTTAGTTATAAGTCCTTTAGAGACTTTATTCGTAGCTCATGCGAAAAATAGCAAGGAAAACTTAACCGGCTCCGATTAAGTTTCTTACGTCAAACATTTTATTTAAAAGAAAAAATCGGACAGAGCATTGCCTGCCCGATTTTTCAAAGAATTATTCTGCTGATTCAACAGAACCTTCTTCTTTATTAAGTTGTAACATGTTTAATGCATCAGTTGGTTGAAGTTCTTCTTCGTCATCAAGATCACGTAGTTCTACTTCTTCGTCGTTGATTGTTAACATCTTAACATCCATACCTAAAGATTGAAGTTCTTTGATTAATACTTTGAATGATTCTGGTACTCCTGGTTCTGGAACACTTTCACCTTTAACGATTGCTTCGTATGTTTTCACACGACCTACAACGTCATCCGACTTAACAGTTAGAATCTCTTGTAAAGTATAAGCAGCACCGTATGCTTCAAGTGCCCAAACCTCCATCTCACCGAAACGTTGTCCACCAAACTGAGCTTTACCGCCCAGTGGTTGTTGCGTTACTAATGAGTAAGGTCCAGTTGAACGTGCGTGTAACTTATCATCAACCATGTGGGCAAGTTTGATCATGTACATGATTCCAACTGATACACGGCTGTCGAATGGCTCACCTGAACGTCCATCATACAGAATTGTTTTACCGTCACGATTCATGCCGGCTTCTTCCATTGTTTCCCAAACATCGTTTTCGTTTGCACCATCAAATACAGGAGACGCAACATGGATTCCTAAATAACGTGCAGCCATACCTAAGTGTAGCTCTAAAACTTGTCCGATGTTCATACGAGATGGTACACCTAATGGGTTTAACATGATGTCAACCGGTGTTCCGTCTGGCATGAATGGCATATCTTCTTCTGGTAGGATACGAGAGATTACACCTTTGTTACCATGTCGTCCGGCCATTTTATCCCCAACGCGAATTTTACGTTTTTGAACAATATAAGCACGAACTAATTGATTAACGCCTGGTGGTAATTCATCGCCATCTTCACGGTTGAAGACTTTAACATCTAGAACGATACCGCCCGCTCCGTGAGGTACACGTAATGAAGTATCACGTACTTCACGCGCTTTCTCACCGAAGATAGCATGTAATAAACGCTCTTCAGCTGTTAATTCAGTAACCCCTTTAGGAGTAACTTTACCTACAAGAATATCACCGTCACGTACTTCCGCACCGATGCGAATAATTCCGCGTTCGTCAAGGTTACGAAGTGCATCTTCACCTACGTTTGGAATGTCACGAGTAATTTCTTCAGGTCCTAATTTTGTATCACGAGCTTCTGATTCATATTCTTCAATATGGACAGATGTATAAACATCATCTTTAACAAGGCGTTCGCTCATAATTACGGCATCCTCGTAGTTAAAGCCGTCCCATGTCATGAACGCAACAAGTACGTTTTGACCAAGTGCTAATTCCCCACGTTCCATAGATGGACCGTCAGCTAAAATATCACGTGGATTCACAACATCGCCAACTTTTACGATTGGACGTTGGTTATAAGATGTTCCTTGGTTAGAACGAATGAATTTTTGTAGTTTGTAGTTAACTAAGTCGCCTTGAACTTCTTTGCCGTCTACGATTTCAATAGAACGGACGCGGATTGAACGAGCTTCAACGTGCTCAACAACCCCATGTTTTTTAGCGACAACAGCAGCACCAGAATCACGTGCGTCAACATGCTCCATACCCGTACCAACAAAAGGTGCGTTCGGGTAAAGTAGAGGAACAGCTTGACGTTGCATGTTTGCGCCCATTAGAGCACGGTTTGAGTCATCGTTCTCTAAGAATGGAATACATGCTGTGGCAGCAGATACTACTTGTTTAGGTGATACGTCCATATAGTCGATAACATCGTTTTTGAATACTGAGTTATCTCCACGGAAACGACCAACTACTTCTTCTTTAGCGAACGAACCGTCTTCGTTAAGGATCGAGTTGGCTTGAGCCACCACGTAATTATCCTCTTCGTCAGCAGTTAAATAGTCGATTTGAGCTGTAACAGTACTTGTTTCAGGATCAACTCGGCGATATGGCGTTTCGATAAATCCGAATTTGTTAACTTTTGCGAACGATGATAACGAGTTGATTAGACCAATGTTTGGTCCCTCAGGCGTTTCAATCGGACACATACGACCATAGTGAGAGTAGTGAACGTCACGTACTTCCATACCAGCACGCTCACGCGTTAAACCACCGGGCCCTAATGCAGATAGACGACGTTTGTGCGTTAATTCTGCAAGTGGATTTGTTTGGTCCATGAATTGAGATAATTGAGAAGAACCGAAGAACTCCTTAATTGATGCAATTACAGGACGGATATTGATTAATTGTTGTGGCACGATTGCAGCCGTATCATTGATAGACATACGCTCACGTACTACACGCTCCATACGAGATAAACCGATACGGAATTGGTTTTGCAGAAGCTCACCAACAGAACGTAGACGACGGTTACCTAAATGGTCAATATCATCCGTATTCCCTACGCCATATAATAGATTGAAGAAATAAGATACTGAAGCAATTACGTCAGCTGGCGTAATGTTTTTCACTTCTTCTTCAACATATGCGTTAGAGATTACGTTGATTTCTTTTTGTGATTCGTCATTTGGTGCATAAATTTTAATTGATTGTAAAGTAATGTCTTCCTCTAGTACGCCACCTACGTGAGATAGTGTACGGAAGCCTGCGCCCGCCTCTAAATAAGGGATTAACTTATCTAATGTACGACGGTCGATTAAAGTACCTTTTTCTACTAAAATCTCACCCGTTTCAGAATCAACAAGTGTTTCTGCAATCGTTTGGTTGAATAAACGATTTTTAATGTGAAGCTTTTTATTCATTTTGTAACGACCAACATCCGCTAAATCATAGCGTTTTGCATCGAAGAAGCGAGAGTATAGAAGGCTCTTCGCTGATTCAACTGTTGGTGGTTCACCTGGACGTAGACGCTCATAGATTTCAAGAAGAGCCTTTTCAGTACCCTCAGTGTTATCTTTTTCAAGCGTGTTACGTAAATATTCATTATCACCAATAATATCAATGATTTCTTGATCTGAACTGAAACCTAATGCACGTAACAGTACTGTTACTGGAAGTTTACGTGTACGATCGATACGTACATATACAACGTCCTTCGCGTCAGTTTCATATTCTAACCAAGCACCACGGTTAGGGATAACTGTAGCGCCGAAGCCTTTTTTACCATTTTTATCAGTCTTGTCGTGGAAGTAAACACTTGGAGAACGAACTAACTGAGAAACGATAACACGCTCCGCACCGTTAATAATGAAAGTGCCTGTTTCCGTCATTAATGGGAAATCACCCATGAATACGTCTTGCTCTTTTACTTCGTCTGTTTCTTTGTTGTGTAAACGTACTTTTACGCGTAACGGTGCAGCATAAGTAACGTCGCGCTCTTTGCACTCGTCTACATCATACTTTGGATCTCCCAGTGTATAATCAACAAACTCAAGTGAAAGATTACCTGTGAAATCATCGATTGGAGAAATGTCGTGGAACATTTCACGCAACCCTTCTTCAAGGAACCACTCGTAAGATGATGTTTGAATTTCGATTAGATTTGGAAGTTCTAGCACCTCTTTAATACGCGCAAAACTTCTACGCTCACGGTGTTGTCCGTACTGAACTAGTTGACCTGTCAACTCATTCACCCCTCAATAAAGCGATAATAGGTCTTTGCAAAACCATACAAATAGTGTATGATTTCGAAAGACAAAAAGAAAACGAGTCTCATTTAAAGATCTCATTTTCGGTTAAACTAAAGATTAATTCTTGGTGAGTCTACCCTATTTTAATACTATTTTTACAAAAGGGCATACTTCCTCAAAATAATAATTTTGCATTTTATAATGTTATCATAGTCATTTTGTCAAGTCAATATTTTCATCGAATCTCACTTATTTTTTTGCTTTGATGATCCAATATCCTTTTTGCTTCACAACGACCTCTACTTCTTCAAACATTTCCTCTAAATGACTAACCGACGACGGAGCACCTTGCTTCTTCTGTATAACTACCCATAATTCCCCACCATTTACTAACTTTTCGTAGGCTCCATCATAAAACTTAAAGACAGTTTCCTTACCTGCTCGTATTGGTGGATTCGTTAATATGGCAGCAGCTTGTACATTCCCAACCGCGCTTAATCCATCACTTTCAAAAATACGTACATTTTGAACCCCGTTCGTTTGCGCATTTATTCGCGCTAAAGCAATTGCTCGCGTATTAATATCCATCATGTGAATTTCACGTTCTGGATTTTTCTTTGCAATTGACAAACCAATTGGTCCATAGCCACAACCGACATCTAATATAGCTCCATCGACATCCGGCATCGCAAATGTATCAATAAGTACACGGGAGCCAAAATCTACTTCGCTTTTACTAAATACACCAGCATCCGTTTCAAAAGTGAATGAATTTCCTAGTAAAGTAAATTTCCACTTTTGCGGCTTACTTTCGGTTTGGGGTTTATTCGAATAATAATGTTCAGACATATATACATCCTCCTCTAAAGCTGGAGTTCTAACTATATCAAAATTACCTAAACAGCCTATTAGAAAGAAAGAAAAGCTCGTCAAAATAGACGAGCTTTTCTTGTATAGCTAATAGATGCAAGTAATAATTACTTAACTTCTACTACTGCGCCAACTTCTTCAAGTTTAGCTTTGATTGTTTCAACTTCATCTTTAGAAGCGCCTTCTTTAAGAGCTTTAGGAGCGTTGTCTACAACTTCTTTAGCTTCTTTAAGACCTAATCCAGTAATTTCGCGAACCGCTTTGATTACTTTGATTTTTTCTGCACCAGCAGATACTAAGATTACGTCGAATTCTGTTTGCTCTTCAGCAACAGCTACAGCGCCAGCAGCAGCTACAGGAGCAGCAGCAGTAACACCGAATTCTTCTTCGATTGCTTTTACTAAGTCGTTTAATTCTAGAACTGTCATAGCTTTGATAGCTTCTAAGATTTGTTCGTTATTCATTTTAATTTCCTCCTATTGGATGTTTTATTTGTTTTTTTAGGCAAGAAGCCTAGATTTAGAAGTTAAGATGCGAATATTACGCGCCTTGCTCTTCTTTTTGTTCTGCAACAGCTTTTGTTGCAAGTGCGAAGTTGCGCACTGGAGCTTGAAGTACAGATAAAAGCATTGAAAGTAGACCTTCGCGTGATGGAAGTTCTGCAAGAGCTTTAACGTCTGCTTCAGATGCAAGAGTACCTTCGATGATACCAGCTTTAATTTCTAACGCTTCGTTTTTCTTAGCGAATTCGTTAATAATTTTAGCAGGAGCTACTACGTCCTCGTTAGAGAATGCGATAGCATTTGGACCAGTTAAGAATTCATTGATTGCTTCTAAACCAGCGATTTCTGTAGCGCGGCGAGTTAAAGAGTTTTTGTAAACTTTGAACTCAACACCAGCTTCACGCAGTTGTTTACGTAATTCTGTAGCTTGACCTACAGTTAAACCACGGTAATCAACTACTACTACAGAAGCAGCAGATTTGAATTTTTCAGCGATTTCTTCAACCTGAACTTTTTTCGTTTCGATTGCTTTGCTCATGATGACACCTCCTATTAGAATGAGTCATTTATACCGACAAAAGTAAAGCCCTCGCGTCATATAGACACGAGGGCAGAAAGTCATCATCTTAAAAGAATCCGAATTCCTATGTCCTCGGTAGGATCATTAAGTGACAAGTCACTCCTACTGTCTACGGTACAAATGGATGATTCACAACAGCATCCATCTTACCACGTAAGCGAAGCTATTGTCAATTACATTGATTTTATATTAAAATTACTTAACGTTTGAAGCGTCAACTTTGATAGCTGGGCCCATTGTTGTAGTAACGTTTACAGACTTCATGTAAGTACCTTTTGCTGCAGCTGGTTTAGCTTTAGCAACTACTTCGAATACTGTTAAGAAGTTTTCTACTAATTGTTCAGTAGCGAAAGAAGCTTTACCGATTGGAGCGTGGATGATACCAGCTTTTTCAGCGCGGTATTCAACTTTACCAGCTTTAATCTCTCCGATTGCTTTCGTTACGTCAAAAGTAACTGTACCAGTTTTAGGATTTGGCATTAAACCTTTAGGTCCTAATACGCGTCCGATTTTACCAACTTCACCCATCATGTCAGGAGTAGCAACGATTACATCGAATTCAAACCATCCTTGTTGGATTTTAGCTACCATATCAGCATCGCCTACGAAGTCAGCGCCAGCAGCTAGTGCTTCTTTTGCTTTTTCGCCTTTAGCAAAAACTAAAACTTTTTGAGTTTTACCAGTTCCGTGTGGTAATACTACAGCACCACGGATTTGTTGGTCGTTTTTACGAGTGTCGATACCTAATTTGAAAGCTACTTCAACAGTTGCGTCGAAGTTTACAGTTGATGTTTTTTGCGCTAATGCGATTGCATCTTCTACAGAATATAGAGTTGCGCGGTCTACTAATTTAGCTGCATCTTGCAGTTTTTTACCTTTTTTAGCCATTTTAATTTCCTCCTTGATTGTGGTGTTAACGGATTAAACCTCCCACGAATAAAGGTTACTGCATTCATAAATGAACACAGCAACCTCCCAAAAACAAAAGCGTCATCAAGTCAATTCTTGAAGCCGGGATTAGTCTTCGATAACAATACCCATGCTTCGTGCAGTACCTTCAACCATTAACATAGCAGCTTCAACTGAAGCAGCGTTAAGGTCTGGCATTTTTTGTTCAGCGATTTCGCGAACTTTATCACGTTTAACCGTCGCTACTTTTTTACGATTTGGTTCACCAGATCCAGATTGGATACCAGCAGCTACTTTAAGTAGTACTGCAGCGGGTGGAGTTTTTGTAATAAAAGTGAATGAACGATCTTCGAATACTGAAATTTCAACTGGAATAATAAGACCAGCTTGATCAGCAGTACGAGCGTTAAATTCTTTACAGAATCCCATGATGTTAACACCAGCTTGTCCTAATGCAGGTCCAACTGGTGGAGCTGGATTAGCTTTAGCGGCAGGGATTTGAAGTTTTACAACTTTAATAACTTTTTTAGCCACGAGACACACCTCCTTAAGTCCGTGATGTGGTAATTGGGTTGCCCCTCCCACTCAATATCTGTTCGTCAGCTAAGCCGATAACATTAAAAAAATAAATTATCTTAGTCAGTGCCAAGTAAATGACAGTCTGACCTTTGAAATAATACCATCTTTAAAATATATTAGCAAGTAGAAATAATTCTATAATTTACGAATTTGTGCAAAGTCAAGCTCCATCTTAGTCTCGCGACCAAACATATCAACGCTTACTTTAACTTTTGTTTTCTCGATATCTACTTCGTCAATACGACCTTGGAAGTGTGCAAACGGTCCTTCTAACACTTCAACAACTTCGCCAACTTCGATTTCGATTTGACCTAATTTAGCTTCAGTCATACCCATTTGTTCTAATAAACGATCTGCTTCTTCCGGTAATAGAGGTGTTGGCTTAACACCGCCGCCTGAAGAACCGATGAATCCAGTAACACCTGGTGTGTTACGAACTACATACCAAGCATCGTCTGTCATGATTAGCTCTACTAAAACATAACCTGGAAAGACTTTACGCATTACCGTTTTCTTCTTACCATCTTCTTTTACATCTATCTCTTCGCGCTCCGCTACGATAACACGGAAGATTTTATCTTGCATTCCCATCGTTTCTACACGTTTCTCAAGGTTTGCTTTTACGCGGTTTTCATAACCTGAATAAGTATGAACTACATACCAATTTTTTTCCATAATCGGTAGGACTAATGTCCGTCCCTCCCTTTCTAATTGAAATGTGCTAGCTTTTATTGCCTAACACACTAATTTATAAAAACACTTCATACACCGCTCAAGTTAGCATGCGACCAGTTGTTCATCAGCTTAAGCGACATCGTTTCGAAAACAAATGAAAAAACCCGTTATATATGGACGGGCTATTTCACAAATATTTACATTGAGCCAATTAAATCTCTAAGAACCAAGATAGTAATTGTGAAATTCCTAAGTCAACTGCAGTAAAGAAAAGACCCATAACAATAACTGTTGAAACAACAACGATTGTATACTTCGTCAACTCTTTACCTTTTGGCCAACTTGTTTTTCTCATTTCTGCGCCTACTTCGCGCAGGAAGTTTGTAATCTTACTCATTCTCACTTAACCCCCGAACAAATCGTATAATCTATATCTATAAATCATTTATAACGTTTGCTTGTGCAGTGTATGCTCATTGCAGTGCGAACAAAACTTTTTTAACTCGAGACGTTCTGTACTTCCCTCTTTAGCAGGTAATGTATAGTTTCTTGAGCCACATTTTTCACAGCTTAATACAACTTTCTTCGCCATGTATATCACCTTTTTTTTGCATTTTGTCTTTTCAAGACTATCACCTTATAATGACCGTGTCAATAAAGGCACAACTAGCGACTTGACATTTCATCAAATTCCAAATGTCGTTCTAATTTGCGCTTAACACGCTGCAAAGCATTGTCAATCGACTTTACATGACGGTTTAATTCCTCAGATATTTCGAAGTAAGATTGCCCCTCCAAATACCTTGCCAGAACCTGTTGTTCCAGTTCACTTAAAACTTCGGCCATTTTACGCTCTAAATGTGAAAAATCCTCACGGTTAATAAATAAATGCTCCGGATCCTCCGAAATGGGGCTGATGATAATGTCTAATAGTGTACGTTCAGACTCTTCATCATACATTGGCTTATCAAGTGAGACATAGGAGTTAAGCGGTATATGTTTTTGCCTAGTGGCTGTTTTAATCGCTGTAATAATTTGACGCGTTACACACAGCTCCGCAAAAGCACGAAATGAGGAAAGCTTATCTCCCTTGAAATCACGAATTGCCTTATAGAGGCCAATCATGCCTTCTTGGATGATGTCTTCTTTATCCGCGCCGATCAAAAAATATGACCTTGCCTTCGACTTCACAAACAATCGGTACTTATTTATTAAATATTCTAACGCTTCTGTGTTGCCTTGGTGGACCTGCTCAATAATCTGCTCATCCAATAATTGTTCAAACTGCTCAATCACTTGCATTTTTTCACTGTATAGCAAAAATACCACCTCAGTTACGCACGAATTATATGTGTAAGTATACCGTAATTGGAAAATTCGGGCAATGAGTTATTTCATTCCTCTTCGCCATTTTTCAAACATAAGCTCGACATCTTTTGATAAAGGAATACGCGTTGTAGGTTTTTCGTTTTGTGTTTCCTTCACTCTGGAGGAAATTTTTTTTTGCCAAATTTTTAATTCAATCTCTAATTCCCGAGCAGATTTACGAAGGGCCCCTTGTCCAAATACAACATTTTGCTCCGTCATATCTGAGGTTGCTACATGTATTTGAATTTTGCGCCCCTTCAACTCTTTAGATAGCTTTTCAATGCGCTCGTCTGCAGTTTCATTTTTACGTGTGTATATAACTTCTACAGAATGCTGGATATATAATTGCTCGTTACCTGGCACAAAGTGGGCATCAAATACGATAACCACACGCCAGTCCGAAGCAGCTTTGTACTCCGCCATTAACTCTACAAGACGATTACGTGCATCTTCAAAGTTCGTGTCACGCAGTTCACGTAACCCTTTCCATGCACCTATCATATTGTAGCCATCGACTAGCAATATATTGTGCATAGATGTTTATCCGTTCTGGTCGTTACGCTTACGGTATACTTCATACATAAGCAATGCCGCTGCAACTGATGCATTTAATGATGTAACATGTCCAACCATTGGTAAGTTATAAAGGAAATCACATTTATCTTTTAATAAACGGGCCATCCCTTTTCCTTCGCTACCAATAATAATTGCGAGTGGTAATGTTGCGTCCATTTTACGGTAATCGACTGAGCCTTTTGCATCCGTTCCTGCAATCCAAACGCCGCGATCTTTTAATTCATCTACTGTTTGCGCTAAATTTGTGACACGTACGACAGGTACATGCTCAATCGCACCTGTAGAAGATTTCGCTACAACAGCCGTTAAGCCAACTGCGCGACGCTTAGGAATAATAATTCCGTGTACGCCAATTGCATCAGCTGTACGCATAATTGAACCTAGGTTATGTGGATCTTCTAATTCATCCAAAATTAAGAAGAATGGATCTTCATTTTTTGCTGTTGCTGCCGCGAATAAATCATCAATTTCTGCATAGTTATATGCTGCTACTGATGCTACGATTCCTTGGTGATTTGAATCCGTTAAATTATCTACTTTTGATTTCGGTACAAATTGCACTAAGACGCCGCGCTCACGTGCTAAATCAAGAAGCTCATTAACACCCGTTTTCTTTACGCCTTCAGCAATCCAAATTTTATTAATTTCACGACCTGCACGTAATGCTTCTAGTACTGGGTTTTTACCCCCGATCATTTCACCTGTTTGCTCTACCTCTTGTGCTGCTACTTGTGCTTCTGAAACTTGAGGTGCTTTCTCTACTCGTGGTGCTTTCTCTACTCGTGGTGCTCTCGGTCCTTTTGATGTTTTCGGGCCGTAATTTCGTTTTTCTCTCATTTTTATTACACTCCTTTTGGCTGTTCGATTATTTCAATCGCATAGTCAATAATTTCATTTACTCGATCATGCTGCTTTGTCAAAAATAAGCTCCCTAGTATGGCCTCAAAGCCTGAACTATTTCGGTACGTCTGCACATCGGTGTTTTTTGGGACAGAGCCCGATTTTGCATTACGTCCACGACGGAATACAGCGAGCTCTTCCTCAGTTAAAAATTCTTCTTCTCTCATACGGTGCACAATATTTGATTGTGCCTTTGCTGAAACGTACTTTGTCGCCTCACGGTGAAGGGTATTTGGCTTAACGCGCCCCATAATTAGCAAGTGCTCCCGAATGCGCTGTTCAAGCACGGCATCGCCCATATAGGCTAACGCTAATGCGTTTAATTGTTTTACGTCCTCTACTCGAAGTCCACTCATACTACTGACCTCGTTTCCAACGTGTACCTTGACGCGTATCTTCTAAAACAATATTCATACTTAAAAGGTGCTGGCGAATTTCATCTGAACGTTCAAAGTCACGGTTTTTACGCGCTGCAATACGCTCTTCTAATAGCGCCTCTATTTCTTCATCAAGCAGCTCAATCTCTGCAGCTAATTTAATACCTAGTACATCACTTAATTGATCTAACGTTTGCAGGAACGCTTTTAGCACTTCTTCTGTCGTGTTTGCCTCTGTTAAATACACATTTGCTAAGCGCGCAAGCTCGAATAAAACGGTAACTGCATTCGCTGTGTTAAAGTCATCGTTCATCGCTTCTTCAAATAATTGCTTTTGCTCCGCGATTTTCGCAACCCATTCTTCTCCAGCTTCTGCTAAGTTTGCAGTAGCTGTTAAACGGTGCTGGACGTTGGCATATGCTGTACGAATACGCTCTAAGCCATTTTGGGCAGCTTCCACTAAATCCTGCGCAAAGTTAATTGGGTTACGATAGTGCACAGAAAGCATGAAGAAACGTAGCACTTGTGGATCGATTTGCTTACGAATATCGTTTACAAGAACGAAATTCCCTAGTGATTTGGACATTTTTTCATTATCAATATTAATATACCCATTATGCATCCAGTAGCGTGCGAATTGTTTGTCGTTATGTGCTTCTGATTGCGCAATTTCATTTTCATGGTGAGGGAATGTTAAATCTTGGCCACCTGCGTGGATATCAATTGTGTCACCTAGATGCTCACGTGCCATTACTGAACATTCAATATGCCAGCCTGGTCGACCGTCGCCCCATGGTGAAGCCCAGAAAATTTCGCCTGGTTTTACTGCTTTCCATAATGCGAAATCAAGTGGATCTTCTTTTTTCTCGCCCGTTTCGATACGTGCCCCTACTTTTAAATCATCTACTGATTGGTGTGATAATTTACCATAGCCTTCGAACTTACGTGTACGGTAGTAAACATCCCCTTGTGACTCATAGGCATATTCTTTTTCCACTAACACTTTGATAAATTCGATAATGTCATCCATATGCTCTGTTACGCGTGGATGGGCATCTGCTTTTTTGCAGCCAAGTGCAGTAATATCCTCAAAGTATGCATCGATAAAACGCTCCGTTAATTCAAAAACTTCCTCACCTAATTCATTTGCAGCTTTAATGATTTTATCGTCAACGTCTGTAAAGTTCGACACGAATTTCACATCATAGCCAGCATATTGGAAATAGCGGCGCACTGTATCATAAACGATTACGGGACGTGAATTTCCAATGTGGATGTAGTTATATACAGTTGGCCCACATACATACATTTTCACTTTACCTTCCTCTAAAGGCACAAACGGTTCTTTTTGACGTGTTAATGAGTTGAAAATTTGAATTGTCATGAATTTCTTCTCCTTTATTTAGACAAATTTCTATATAAATAAAAAAATAAAAAGCGCCCCTGTTTTTCCCTTACTTAAAGGAAAAACAGAGACGCTAAAAAATTGCGTGGTTCCACTCTGATTGAAGGGTTTAATCCCTTCCACTCAAGCGTCCTATAACGTGGACGAACCCGACTTAGCCTACTTAAAATTTCAGCAAAGTGCTCAAAGGTGCATTTCTGTATCGTAGTGGCCCGGACTACTTTCAGCCAAGTGATAGTCCTCTCTAATAAAGAGCGTGCAATACATACTTCTCCTTCTCAACGCATTGAAGTATATCAAATGTACATTTATTGTACCTTTTTCTATTTAAAAATCAACTTATTTGCTAGTTCGCAAACTTTTCTACGCGTGCGATTGCTTTTTCTTTACCGATTAATGAAATCGCATCCGGCAATTCTGGACCATGTGTTTGGCCAGTTGTTACTACACGGATTGGCATGAATAGATTTTTACCTTTTGCACCCGTTGCTTTTTGAACTTCTTTGATTGCCGCTTTAATTGAAGCTGCATCGAATGACTCTAAAGCTTCAAGTTGCACTTTGAATTCAGCCATAACTGCTGGCACCATTTCACCTGCTAAAACTTCTTTTGCTTCTTCATCATATTGGATTTCATCATTGAAAAATAGGCTTGTTAGCTCAACGATTTCTTCCCCAAAGCTCATTTGCTCATGGTAAAGGCCGATTACAGCAGCTGCCCAAGCATGTTGTTCTTCTGTTAATTCAGCAGGTAATACCCCCGCTTTTTGAAGATGTGGTAAAGCTAATGCCACTACGTCTTCGCGAGACATTTTTTTGATGTATTGATTGTTCATCCAAGTAAGCTTTGTTTTGTCGAACATAGATGGTGATTTAGAAAGACGTTTTTCATCAAATAATTGAATAAATTCGTCGTGAGAGAAGATTTCGTCTTCCCCTTCTGGAGACCATCCAAGTAAGCCGAAGAAATTGAACATCGCTTCTGGTAAATAGCCCATATCTTTATATTGTGCAACGAATTGAATAATTGATTCGTCACGTTTTGATAATTTTTTGCGGTCTTCATTTACGATTAATGTCATGTGACCGTATGCAGGATATTCCCAACCAAATGAATCGAAAATCATCATTTGTTTTGGTGTGTTTGAAAGATGCTCTTC
Organism: Solibacillus sp.; assembly: GCA_045617525.1. Lineage (GTDB taxonomy): Bacteria > Bacillota > Bacilli > Bacillales_A > Planococcaceae > JAZLIT01. The sequence goes on from JAZLIT010000210.1 coordinate 20,579, forward strand.
ACCACGGAATACATGCGTAATGTCCATGAAATGATCATCTAAAACTACGGCATAGTTATACGTTGGGATACCATTTGCTTTTACAAGAACCCAATCACCGATGTCTTTTGATTCAAACGTTACTTCCCCGCGCACTAAGTCAGTGAATTTATACGTTGTGTCAGCTGGTACGCGCATACGGATTGTGTACGCTTCGCCTGCTGCCTCTTTTGCTGCTACTTCATCAGCTGTTAGGTTACGGCAAGTACCGTCGTAGTTTGGTGCGGCAACGCCTGCTGCTTTTTGCGCGTCACGAGATGCCTCTAATTTTTCTGAAGAACAGAAACATTTATAAGCTTGGCCCGCTTCTAGCATTTGCTCAGCGTGTTTTGTGTAAATATCTAAACGCTCCATTTGGCGGTAAGGCGCATATGGACCACCGATATCAATTGATTCATCCGGTGTAATACCTAACCAGCGTAGGTTATCAAGTTGAGATGCTTCCCCGCCCTCTACGTTACGCTCGATATCTGTATCTTCAATACGTACGATAAATTTCCCGTTATGGTGTTTTGCATATAAATAGTTGAATAACGCTGTACGCGCTCCACCGATGTGTAAAAATCCAGTTGGAGATGGCGCATAACGAACACGAACTTCTTTTGTCATGTGAATTGCCTCCTAGTTTTCGATCAAAAATTACTTCGTTCATTTTACCACTGTGTTTTCAGAAAGAAAAGCGGTGTATAGGGATTGATAGGCATTTCCCATCACTTTTCTTCGCTGAAATTATTTTTTTATTAATAAAATCGTAGCCATTGCAGCAATTCCTTCTTCACGACCCACAAAACCAAGGCGCTCCGTAGTCGTTGCTTTTACATTTACTTGTGACGCGTCAGCATTCATTAATTCCGCGATGCGATTTTGCATTTGCGTAATATACGGCGCCATTTTAGGACGCTGTGCCATAATTGTTGCATCGACGTTGCCTAATGTATACCCTCTATCCTCAACGATTTTCCAAATAAATTGTAGCAACTTAGCAGAGTCTGCATCTTTCCACTCAGGATCTGTATCAGGGAAATGACGCCCGATATCACCTTCACCAATCGCACCTAACGCAGCATCTGTAATTGTGTGTAATAAAACATCTGCATCAGAGTGACCTAATAGACCGCGCTCATGTGGAATCGTAATACCACCTAAAATTAATGGACGTCCTTCAGCAAATTCATGAACGTCAAAGCCTTGTCCAATTCGAAACATATAAAAACTTCCTTTACTGTTTAATTAATATAAGGGTAGTGTACCATAATTACGCAAATTACCGCGTATGGAAGCTAGTTCATACTTGGGTAGGCTTTTGATATACTTTAATTAATATCAGAAGGTAGGTGTAACAATGAATCTTACTACATTTGAAGTCAGCTTTAACAAAACGATTTTAAAACGCGGCCGCGACTATTATAAACAGGGTCTTGTCGAGTCACTTGACCGGTTGACAGATACGCGCTGGCAGGCCGAAGTAGACGGTACCTATACGTACACAGTGACTATCGATATCGATTCAACGGGTATCATTTTAGCTAGACATTGCGATTGTCCATTCGAAGGTGATTGCAAGCATATCGCAGCAGTTCTTTACGAATTAAAGGATCAGTTTAAGACAGTGCCAATAACAAAAATACCTTCGCCTGCCAATAAACTATCTTTCGAGCAACTCTTACAAACTCAAACGAAAGAGCAGCTCATAAATTTGATTCAAAAAATCGCAAAGAGTAACAAGAAAGTAAAAAACGACATTGAATTACTCTTTACACCGAAAGAAAAAGATACTTCACTCGCAGCTGCCAAAAAGATTATTATGCGACATCTTAATACAGCGAAGGATCGAAGTGGTTTTATCTCCTGGCGTCAAACTTCGTACGCTATAGAAGGAATTGAAATTATACACGAACGTATTCATGCATTATTCGATGATGAAGAATATATGAACGCATTACAGCTTGCATTTCTGTGCTTCAATTCAGCACTTAATGCACTTGAATATGCAGATGATTCATCAGGCGAAATCGGTGGATGTATAGATGAAAGTCTACATCTTGCCTCCGAAGCTGTTTCCCATGGTGCTGATACATGGGATAAAAAACAAATAAAGCAGGCATATGCTTTGCTCATAAAAGAGTCGCAAAATCCTGTTTTAGATGGTTGGTCTGATTGGAAAATAGAAATTCTCAGCGCGAGTATTCCACTTTGCATGGACGATGAAACCCAGCAACAGTTTATAGCTTTGCTCCAATCTCAACAATTGCCAAAAAGTAATAACTGGGGTGACAACTATTTTAATAAAGAGTTACGTGAACTTCATTTTAAAGTAATCTCGCTTAAATCCTCTAGCGATGAGCTAGAGAAATTTTTAGAGCAAAATTTAGGTGATGAAAATATGCGTACACGTGTTATTGAATCCTCGCTCAATCAGCAAGACTATGAAAAAGCACTTAAGCTAGCAATAGAAGGCGTCCAACACGATGCAAATTCACTTGGTCTAGTCAGCAAATGGAATCGCTATATGTATAAAGCGTACACAGGGCTAAATAATATTGCGGAAATGAAAAAATTAGCCATGCACTTAGTCATTAATGGGGATTATGACTATTACCCAGAAGTAAAAATTCTACATGCTGATAATTGGGCTACCACACTCGAAAGTCTTCTAAATACGCTACATAAAGAGGAATCTTATTTATATGGCAAGATTATCGTAGAAGAAAATCAATACAAACGTATTTTAGCTTATTGCCAAGACGAACCAATGCTTATTGAATCCTATTACACGCATATTAGAGCACATTATTACGAAGATGTTTGCGCACTTTTCATAGAATACATTGAAACTAGTGCTAAGCAGGCTAGCGATCGCACTCGTTATAAAGATGTTTGCAGGATAATTAAAACCATGCACGAAGCAGGGTATCAAGTCGAATCGAGTCACCTGATTAATGATTTAATGCAAACGTATGCAAGACGTCCTGCCTTTATAGATGAATTACAAAAAAATTCAAAATAAAAAACAATCCTATTCGGCGAATAAATCTCACTGAATAGGATCATTTTATTGTTTTCGGCTCGCTAATATTGCTTCGCCAAAAATCAAGTCTTCTTTTGTTGTCATCTTTAAATTCTCATAACTGCTTTCAACGATGTGCACTTCATGACCCAGACGCTCCACTAGCATCGCCTCGTCTGTACCCAAAAAGCCTACCTTTTCAGCTACGTCCGCCGCTTCTTTCAATAAGTCAAAACGAAATGCCTGTGGTGTTTGAATCATCCAAAGGCTTTCACGGTCCACGGTTTCAGCAATGACACCATCAGAGCGCACCTTTTTCATCGTATCCTTTGCTCGAACACCTGCGATAGCAGCCCCTTTTTCGAGTGCCGTAGTCGTCAGTTGCCCAATCGTTTGAGGTAATATAAATGGGCGTGCTGCATCATGTACAAGAACGATTTCCACCGATTCCATTTCCTTAATGCAGGAATGAACCGAATGTTGGCGCTCTTCTCCTCCTGCCGGTAAACCTTTTACCTTTGTGATCTCGTATTGAGCAAGCAAATCTAAGATAAATGTACGTTCCTCATCCTTCACGGCAAGCCAAATGCCCGTACAATTCAAATCACGCTCGAACACTTGCAATGTGTGGATTAGAATAGGTATACCTGCTAAATGTAAAAATAATTTATTTTGGCCTGCACCCATTCGTTTTCCACTGCCTGCTGCTGGCAAAACAACCTCATACAACAAATTCTTCACTTCCTCTAATAGCAACCTCGTCTTAATCTTCTTTCGGCTTGGCAAAAATCATACGTCCTGCTGAAGTTTGCAAGACACTCGTCACCGTTACTTGAATCATTTGTCCGATATAACTACGTCCACCTTCAACAACGATCATTGTGCCGTCATCTAAATAAGCTACGCCTTGATTATGCTCTTTACCGTCTTTAATCATTAGCACCTGCATGTCCTCACCAGGTATTACGACTGGCTTAACTGCATTTGCTAAGTCATTAATATTTAGCACCATTACCTGATGCAATTCACATACTTTATTCAGATTAAAATCGTTCGTCAAAATCGAGCCGCTCATATTTTTAGCTAGACGAACTAGCTTCATATCTACCTCTTGAACATCCTCGTAATCTTCCTCTACGATTAAAACCTTTGAAGCACGTTCATCTTGCAGTCGCTTTAAAACATCTAACCCTCGTCTACCTCTTGTACGCTTCAACGTATCTGAAGAATCCGCAATATGCTGTAATTCAGATAACACAAATTGAGGAACTACTAAAATCCCCTCTACAAAACCCGTTTCAGATATATCCGCAATACGCCCATCAATAATAACGCTCGTATCTAATAATTTATATGTGGCAGTCATTGAATTGCTACTAGTCACGTCGCCGCCTTTTTTACGAGCACCCGACTTTGGTATAAACATTTGAATAATTTCATCACGCTTTTGAAAACCTGTTCGGAAACCTAAATAGCCAAGGAGAATCGATAACATTAATGGAACTACATTAATAAACGGGAAATCGAATGTGCTAATAGCAAATCCCCCAAGGAATGCCACCATTAAACCGATAATCAACCCAAGCGTTCCAAATAATAGATCACCTGCTGGTAATTTAAAAAGCAATTCTTCTAACCATGTAATTAGCCGCACAAAATAATCCGAAAGCATAAAGGACAATGAAAATAAAATCGCAGCACCAAAAAATACCGAAATATAAGGACTATTTAACACCGGATTAGATGATAAATTCATAAATTCGTATAATGGCGGTAACAATACGAGACCTAATGCGCCTCCCAGGAATAAAAATGCAATTTGAATAACTCTTTTTAACATACAATTCACCTCCAACATTAATTATACATGGTTCATTCCCAATTGGCGACGAAGAAACACCCTCGTTGTTATACAACACAGAACTACAATTTATTCTAACTTACAACAAAATACGCTACTTAAAATAATATTTTTCTGGTTCAAGTATAAATTCATTATTAAATTCCTGTTGAATTAGCATTATATCTTTGCATTAATGTCAAACTTCTTTCAAAATCGACAATACTTGTAGTTATACAAATTATTTTAAGATAAAATCCGAATGTAGCAGAATTTCGGCAACATAAGATAGGGGATATTCACATGGGGGAAACAAAAGAGATAAAAATTCAAACAGCAGATCCATCAGCTATTGGCCTTTTTGGTTTAGCAATCGTTACGTTAGTTGCTTCTACACAAAAACTTGGTTGGACTGATGGATTAGGTTTAATCATTCCTTGGGCAATTTTCTTAGGTGGTATTGCACAGTTTTATGCTTCTGTATTAGATTCGAAGCATAACAATACATTTGGTACAACAGCTTTCGGTGCATACGGATTATTCTGGATGGCCGTTGGGATGGGCTGGTTTGTTCAAGTAGGGTTCTTTGGGGAAGCGTTACAAGCATCTGTAGATTCACGTCAACTTGGTGTGGTGTATTTAGGATATTTAGTTTTTACAGTATTCATGACTATTGGTGCTCTAGAAACGAACAAAGTTTTATTTGCAATTTTCTTCTTAATCAACTTCTTATTCATCGGGTTAGCATTTAGCTCACTAGGCATAATGGAACACAGCATGCACTTACTAGCTGCTTACGCTGAATTATTAGTTGGTATTTTATCTCTTTACGGTGCAGGTGCAAGTGTTTTAAACAAACACTTTGGCTACACATTCCTTCCAATCGGAAAACCATTTGGTATTTTCAAGAAGTAGGGCTTTTGAGAAAAAAATTGGGTTCTACGTCAAATATTGGGGTGTACTGAAATTAGTCATTAATTTCAGTACACCCTTTCTCACGAAAGGCGTTGATTGGAGCTCCGGTGGACCCGAGGGCCAGCAGGATGCTGGTCATGGAAGCGTTGCGCTCACGACGAGCGCGCTCTTAGCTTCCCTACCTAAATTCTTTAGGGCACGGCTCCAACTAACTAATTCCCTGCCTTTACGGAGGCAGAAAATTAGTGGATTTTCCGCACGTGCT
>JAZLIT010000211.1:0-1723 GCA_045617525.1 Solibacillus sp.
TACTAAAGAAGGTTCTGACAATGCAGCCCCGAACGTAATGAATGGGACAAGTAATAATACACCGCCCAACCAAATATCGATTTTAGATTTAAATGTCATGTAGAAGTCCTCCTTGTGATTCGTTCTTCTAATCATACACCGGAATAGAAGATTAACGGATAGTATTATGAAAATTTTGGGATTTTTAAAGATATATACGTTCGCCTAAAAAAGCTAGAGTTAGAGCTTATAAGACAAGAATAATTCAAGGTAAAGCAAAATTCCCCCTGTAATTCGCTTCGCAATCGCAATTTTTTGCTAATCATGGCATAATGGAGAGATTAAACGATAGTTAGGAATGACTTGATGAAACAAATTATTGAAGTACAAGTAGAAGCAAAGTCGATTAAAGAGCTTACAAATGGCTACCCACTAATCCTGAAGGAGGCCATCGTAGTTCCGGAAGTGACAATTGCTGAAGGCGATTTAATGCACTTAGTCGATAAAAACGGCGGCTATATCGCAACAGGTTATTATGGTGAGCAAAATAAAGGTATCGGCTGGGTTTTAACACGTAAAGAAAAAGAGAAAATCGATGAGAAATTTTTTGCAAAAAAAATTCGTGAAGCAGCTGAAAAACGTGCAGATTTCTTTGCATCAGAAGATACGTCAGCATTCCGTGTTTTCAATGGTGAAGGTGACGGAATCGGTGGTTTAACAATTGATTTCTTCAACGGCTTCTATATGGTGAGCTGGTATAGCGAGGGCATTTATTCATTCCGTGAAGATATATATAAAGGGCTGAAGCATGCTGTAAATACACGCGGAATTTATGAAAAATTACGTTTTGGCACGGATGTTCAAGATGTGGATCGCAATGATTATGTATCAGGTGAAAAGGGCGAGTTCCCATTAATCATACAAGAAAATGGCATGAACTATGCAGTCGACTTAAATGATGGCGCAATGACTGGTATTTTCCTTGATCAACGTAATGTGCGTAAAGCATTACGCGATAAATATTCAAATGAAAAAACAGTTTTAAATACTTTCTCTTATACAGGTGCCTTTTCAGTGGCAGCTGCACTAGGCGGCGCAGCAGGTACAACAAGTGTTGACCTTGCAAAACGTAGCTTACCAAAAACAATTGAACAATTTTCAGTGAATGGAATTGACTTTGAATCACAAGATATTAAAGTAATGAACGTATTTGATTACTTTAGCTATGCAGCGCGTCATGGTCTGAAATTTGACGTGGTTGTTCTTGATCCACCAAGCTTTGCACGCACGAAAAAAATGTCGTTTAGTACGGCGAAGGATTATCCGAAATTAATAAAAGATGCATTAGCAATCACGGCTGATAACGGCATCATTGTGGCTTCCACAAATAACTCGAGCTTTAACATGAAGAAATTCAAAACGTTTATCGAAAAAGGTTTTGCAGATGCAGGCGCGCGCTTCAATATTTTAGAAACACACCAATTACCTGAGGACTTCGTTGTGCCTCATAATTATCCGGAGTTCAACTACTTAAAAGTTGTCTTCATCAAAGTCATTAAGTAAAGGAAGATATCTATGAAATACAATAAAACAATTATGTTAAAGTTAATTAACGAAAATCGTGAACTTCACGATAAGTTAAAAGCTTTAAAATCAGAGATGGGCTTAGAGAAAAGCTTCGCGGTTAAAGCTCTTTACCATTCAGAAGTGGCTGAAGAAGGCCCATACATGCGCGACTATCAAG
>JAZLIT010000212.1:0-20535 GCA_045617525.1 Solibacillus sp.
CCGAAAATTATTGAAGCATTAAAAGCACAGGCCGACCGTGTGACCTTAACATCACGCGCATTTCACTCAGATCAGCTTGGCCCATGGTATGAAAAAGTAAGTAAATTAACACATAAAGAAATGGTTTTACCTATGAATACAGGTGCAGAGGCTGTTGAAACAGCCATCAAAGCTGCACGTCGCTGGGCATACGATGTAAAGCGAGTCGAGGATAACGCTGCGCACATTATCGGCTGCGTGGGTAACTTCCACGGTCGAACATTAGCAGCTGTTTCCCTTTCATCAGAAGCAGATTATCAACGTGGCTTTGGTCCATTAGTGCCAGGCTTCAGCCTCATTCCTTATGGTGACATCGAGGCACTTAAAGCAGCTATCACACCAAATACAGCAGCATTTATTATCGAGCCAATTCAAGGCGAAGCAGGCATTCTGATTCCGCCCCCAGGATTTTTAAAGGCAGCATCTGCACTTTGCAAAAAGCATAATGTACTGTTTATTGCCGACGAAATCCAAAGTGGCCTTGCACGCACGGGTAAAATGTTCGCCTATGAATGGGAGGACATTACGCCAGATATGCTTATTTTAGGCAAGGCACTTGGCGGAGGCGTGTTCCCTATCTCATGTGTTGTGGCAAATAGTGATATTTTAGGCGTCTTCAATCCAGGTTCGCATGGCTCAACTTTTGGCGGTAATCCGTTAGCCTGTGCGGTTTCCATTGCATCGCTTGAAGTAATTGAGGAGGAAAATCTAGTCGCGCAATCTTTAGAGCTTGGCGACTACTTCCAACAAGAACTCAAAAAAATTTCGCATCCTGCTATTAAGGAAATACGTGGACGTGGCTTATTTATTGGTCTTGAGCTTCACGAGGCCGCGCGCCCATACTGCGAAATGTTAATGAGCAAAGGCTTATTATGTAAAGAGACGCATGATACCGTAATTCGTTTTGCTCCACCTCTTATTATTTCAAAAGAAGATTTAGACTGGGCAATCACTCAAATTAAATCTGTATTTGCTTAAGCTCCACTCGCTCATTCGCGTTCAATCGTGAATGAGCTTTTTACTTTTCCACCACTTTCAAGGTAAAATAGAAGCACTAGAAACAAAGGAGTTAAAACGATGAAAACAGTATTTATTACAGGCTATCGTCCACATGAACTTGGGATTTTCAATGATACACATCCCGGCGTCGAAATTATTAAAACAGCTATCGCAAACTCACTTCGCATACTGCTCGATGAAGGACTTGAATGGGTTGTCGTGAGCGGCCAGCAAGGCGTCGAAACATGGGCAATTGATGCCGTACACGATTTAAAAAAAGATTTCCCTCACCTCAAATATTCCATCATTACCCCATTTTTAGAGCAAGAAAAAAACTGGAACGAAATGAAACAACTTAAATATAATGAAATGATGGCAGGTGCAGATTACGTCACTTCCATCACCAAACGTCCTTATGAAGCACCATGGCAGTTCATAGAAAAAGATAAATTCATCATTAATAACACAGACGGCATGCTAATTGTTTATGACGAGGAAAACGAGGCCTCTCCGAAATATGTGCTAAGCCTTGTGGAAAAATACCGCGAAAAAAATGATTATGAGCTCTATAAAATTAACGCTTATGACCTCCAAATAATAGCAGAAGAAATGCAACGCGGGGACGACTGGTAGTTTAAAGAAATCTAGGAAATTCGTAATTTGACAAAATTTTCAGACATTATGATTGATTATTTTAAAATTATTTTTTATAATTAAATTTATCTTTTAAAAAAGGAGGAGATGTTAAATGAGTGAATTGCAAATGATTATTGAGCAAACTCCGATTCATATAACACATGACACATACAAGCGCGAGTGCCGTTATACGCGTGGCATTCATATTCCAGCTGTTGATTTTGAAATGATCCTGAGCCAAATGTGCCCGGACACAAAAGCATATTACGATTTCCATAACTCAGCAAAACCGATTACTGAAGGCAGTTACTTAAACGGTCATTCAAGTTTAGCAAGGCAAATCGCGAACTTCTACAAATCTATGAAAGACATTGAAATTGTCGGCCTTAATAACGGAAAAGATTTTTATGTAAAAATTATTTAAGGAGAAAATGAAGTGAAAAACAAAAAAAAACACCAACTACGCTAGCCATCAATCTAAAGGCTGCATTGTAGTTGGTGTTTAAATTTATTTAAAAATTCACATCGTAATCCATGCCGAAGTACTTCGGCACCATTGTTTCATATACTTGTCCATCAATTTCATGACGTAAACGTTTCACTTCAATATGGAAGTAATCCAGAATATGCTGCTCCGTCATAATCTCAGAAACTGGCCCCGTAATAACGGCTTGATCCTTCGCCACCATCAGAACTTTATCGCCAAAATAGAATGCATGATTCGCATAATGCGTATTAATAACGCATGCTAAACCCCGCTCCTTCACAAGCTTTTTAATCGTCTGTAAAATAATTTTTTGCTTATGAATATCTAAATGTGACTCTGGCTCATCTAGCACTAAAATCTCAGGCTCCGCCACTAATGTTCGAGCAATGAGTGCCAGTTGTAATTCCCCACCGCTGACCGCCGTACAAGGCTGGTCCGCTAAATGCGCAATCCCCACTAATTCTAATGCCTCTACCGCCATTTCACGATCCTTTTTCGAAGGCTGCGCAAACGCACCAATATAAATAGCACGCCCCATTGTTACTAAATCAATAATGGAATAACTAAATGTCATTTTAGAAGCTTGCGGCACATAGCCAATCTTCTTCCAAACTTCCTTCTGTGGCATTTTTGAAAGCGGAACGCCATTTAATAACGTCTCCCCATGCTGCCATTTCAAAAGCCCCATCATACATTTTAGCATCGTCGTTTTCCCAGCACCATTCGGTCCAAGTACTGAAATAATTTCGCCAGGGTGCAACTCGAAATTTATATGGTTATTATAAAGAAACTTGTCGTTCTGCAAACGACTTTTTTTCGGGTAAAAATAATTCCCATCCTTTACTTCTAAAATCATCCCCAGCCACCTCCAGTTTTGCGTAATAAATACGCAAAGAATGGTGCGCCAATAATTGCTGTCAAAATCGATAATGGAATTTCAGCCGCCGTCAAGCTACGTGCTAAGTTATCAATTAAAAGTAAATAACATGCACCAATCGAAATCGATGCTGGTAAAACATACTGGTTGTTACTGCCGACAATCATACGTGCAATATGTGGAATAATTAAACCCACCCAACCAATAATCCCTGCAATCGAAACAGCAGCTGCTGTAATTAATGTTGCGCCTGCAATGACAAGCCATTTTAGCTTTGTGACAGAAACGCCTAATGAACGCGCTTCCTCTTCAGATAAAGATAAAATATTTAAACGCCAGCGTAGGCAATAAAGTAGAATTATACCAACTAAGATTAACGGTCCGCCAACCCATAAATCCCGATAGCTTGCTGTCCCTAAACTTCCCATAAGCCAATATGTAATCGATGGTAGTTTTTCCTCAGGGTCGGCCATAAATTTCACAAGCGAAATAAATGCTTGGAATAATGCACTCGTCACAACTCCTGCTAGTACGAGCATAAACATTGGCATATCGCGGCGTACGCCACCAATCATAAATGTGAATCCAATTGCAAGCATACCCATTACTAGCGCAAAAATTTGCATCGTAAATCCTGTACCGAAAAATAAAATCCCGATAGACGCACCAAAGCCAGCCCCTGCTGAGACACCTAAAATGTCAGGGCTGACTAATGGATTCGCAAACATTCCTTGGAAAGCGGCACCAGCAATTGCAAGCCCGCCTCCGATTAACATCGCAAGAATAATGCGGGGTAAACGTACGTTCATTACGACTGTTTCCTCAACATTGGTCCACGTTTGTTCGATTGGAACGATTTGTGATAACAAAATTTTCATTTGCACGATGAAGTCGACCTCGTAGCGGCCAACGCCAATAGATGCAATAGCTAAAATGAGTGGCAATGTAAGAAGTAATACTTTAATTAGCTTTGACTTCATTGCATGTAAGCCACCTTTATTTAAATTATTTTCCGATTAATATTTCGCTGCTTCTGATGAAGGATTTAGGATGCCATGAACTTGCTCATCTGTTAAATCATAGCCATAATAGCGTTTGTAATAATCTTTAATTTCTTCATTCATGTCATGTGTAAATAATTCTGGATAAATCTTTTGAGACATCCATTTAAGCATTAATGGTGCATCCCCACTTGGTGGATACCAACGATAGATTCCCAGTGGCATCTTATACACTTTACCCTCTTGAACAGCCTTGATTTGACTCCAGTCTTGACCTTTAAATGTATTATTAATTAAGTCTTCTGGTTGTGTTTCCGTGAAGTTTGTGATGAAAATGATATCTGGGTTCATTTCATATACTTGCTCCATGTTAATTGCTTTAATACCATCAATTCCCGCTTCAGCTGCAACATCAATACCACCCGTCGCGTTTAACCAACGATTTCCGTGCATGTTTGTGCCTGCAGTCGAAATCTCACCATCACTGTGATATTGAAGGAAGAATACACGAGGCTTGTCCTCTTCTTTTAGGTTTGCAGCTGCAAGTGTATCTGTTATCGCTTTCTGATTGGCTTCAGCTTCAGCTAAAATTTGGTCCGGACGCTCTGTTGTACCTGTAATTTCACCAGTAATTTTTAACCAACGCTTGAACGTATCAAGTGGGTCTAAAGATTTTGTAGCCGTATCAAGTGCTACTGTTGTTATACCCGTTTCAGCTACTTTTTTAACAGTTTTTTCTTGTCCCGCTGCTTCGAAAAATACATCTGGGTTTAATGTAATTAATTGCTCAACATTAATTTCACCATTCTCAATGAAATTTGTCTTTGCTGACGTAATTGTTGGTGAAATATCCTTTAAGATTGAATGCGCTGCTGCATTATATGAATTTGGGTGAATCCCCACAATTTCTTCTGTTGAGTTTGTTGCCACAAACCAAGTTGAGAAATAGGGTAAAACGCTACCCATTACAAGACGCTCTGTACTTTTAATTTCAACCTCACGATCTAATTCATCAACAATCATACGGCTTTCTTGTGTTAACTCAAGATCCTTACCTACATTTTCAGTCGAAGAATCGTCACCACAAGCTGCTAATAAAAGCGCTGCTAATGCAGTAGATACAATATATTTGAATTTATTCATATAAAATATAACCTCACTTATTTTCAATTGAGAAACATTTTCAATACAATTCACTTTATATTATTCTGAAATAGCAGTCAATCTTTTTGCCTATTTACGGAATTTTCAAAACGTCCTAATACTATTTTTCGCTGTTTTTCTTATTTTATGAGATAAAAATAATATTTTTTATTTTGAGGAGTTTATGCTATGATGACTCCGTTTAATATATAGGTAACCAGCCTTTAAATGGAGGAAACTAAAATGAATGACATTTTATTTATCGATCCAGGACATGCATTTGGTATAGATAACCATACGAGTCCTTTTATGCAAGAGAATTTCCACTTCATTGATATGTATGATCTTGAGACTACCGATTTAACACCTTTTAAATGCATCGTAGTTCATGATTTTGTGGACCAAGTACATTTATATCGTCATCGCGCACTTATCGAGCAATTCTTAAACGACGGAAAAATCGTTATTTGGGGCGGACATTTAACAACAAAATGGCTTCCAGGTTGCGCACTTTTTACTCCCAAAAAAATAAATGCCTTTTCAGATTATGAAATTTCAATCGTAAAAGAGCAACCGATTTTTGATGGGGTACTTGCAGAGGAATTAACATTCACAAAGGGAGTTGCAGGCTTTTTCGCACGCGGCTCACATACGCCGATTCCAGCAAAAGCAGAAATTTTAACAACATTACCTGACGCTGCAACCGTTACGTATATCGACCGCCATACAACTGCTGGCACAATTTTAGTGCACGCAGGCCGGGACCTATTTACGCTGCGCGACCAACATCGAACAACCGACCGTATTAGCACTCAGCTTTTACAATGGATTCATGATGAATACGAAGCATTGAAAAGAGGGATGAAAAATGCGTAAAATTGCCGTACTTTTTAGTGGAAACTCTTCACACGAAATCACCTTTAATGAGCCTAAATACAAAAAATATATTTCTGCGCTAATCTACTTACCCGAATTAGCCGATGCAGATTTAAGCGAGTTCGACGTTTTATACGTGCCCTCTCAATTAAACGGACGCCTCCTTCTAAAAAATAAGGACAAAATACTAGCCTTCTCTGAAGCTGGTGGCATCGTTTGCGCATTTGGCCCTCAACCTTGGCAGTGGATTCCGAATCAAAAATGGGAGGACCGTGAAACGAACTTCTGGTGGTGGCTTGAAAAGGGTGCAGATAGCGGAATTCGTTTGACGAACGAAGCACATGACCTATTTTCAAACTACTTGACGTTGGCTGACGCAACCTGGCATCAGCACGGTGTATTTTGGCCACCAGCAGGCACAGACACGTTAATTTCTACCGTTGATGGCGGCTCGGTTCTATACATCGATAAAGTGAGCACAAACGGCACCTGGCTGGTCACTACATTAGATCCAGATTATCACTTCGGATCATATTTCATGCCAGCAACAGAGCGCTTTTTAGACGGATTTTTCCCTTGGTTAGCTGAAGGTAAAATTTAATTCCCTTCAAAACAACGAGGGTGCTCCCAGGCAATTATTTCAATATTTTAGAAAAATAATAGTTCAACTTAACAGGTCGGAGTGATTCAAAGTTATGAATTACTCTGGCCATTTACTATTGGCTTTATAATTAACAGCATAATTCTTGCATAAATTTTCTTTTAATTTAAAATTATATAAGTATTACTAATTTTTAGGAGGAATAACTATGACAATTCAAGCAAAAGAATTACGTACTGCAGATCACGCAATTTCAGATATTTTCCTTAATCGTTGGTCACCACGTGCATTTGCTGATAAGCAAGTAAGCGACGACGTATTAAATCGTATTTTCGAGGCTGCTCGTTGGGCTCCTTCATCAGGTAACCGCCAACCTTGGCGCTTCATCGTTGCGAAAACAACTGATGACCTTAAAAAATGGCACCCAATATTAATGGATGGCAACTTAATTTGGGCTGACAAAGCACCTATTTTAGTGGCAGTGACTTCTGAAAAACGCGCTGGCTCACACGCATTCGACGCAGGTGCAGCATGGGGCTATCTTGCATTACAAGCAGCTCAGGAAGGCTTAATTACACATCCAATGAGCGGGATACATAAAGATATCGCTGCTGAAATTTTAAATGTTCCGGATGAATATGAAGTTCAAATTATCATTGCAGTTGGCTATTTAGGCGAAAAAGAAATGCTAACTGAAGCATTACAAGAACGCGAAACGCCATCAGGACGTCTACCATTATCAGATATTTTATTCGAGAGTACGTTTAAATAATTGAATTTCCCGGCTACTTAGCGACTTACAATTTCCGTGAGGTTAAGTAGCCTTTTTTTGTTGGTCTTATACGAATTAATTATTTCTACAAAAAAATAGAACCCACTTTGGATTCTATCCTTTTTTCTACTATAAAATATCAATCCAAATTTTAATGGCCGTCGCGCTAATTAGCACCGCTAAAATCATTTGAAGTGCCTTTGTGTTCATTGTCTTCCCGACCTTCGCGCCAAGTGGAGCTGCCAATATACTCGCGATAATCATTATAAATGCTGGCCAATACTCAACCTGCCCTGTTATCACCTTACCCACACTTCCTCCAATTGAAGAAATAAAAGTAATTGCTAGACTCGTTGCGATTGTCATTCGTGTTGGGATTTTTAATACGACTAGCATAATTGGTACGAGTAAAAATCCGCCGGCAGCACCAACAATTCCTGAGCCAATTCCAACAATGAACGCCAGTGTGGCAGCAAGAGATTTATTGAAGGTTATTTCATGTAATGGCTTATCGTCTACATTTTTCTTCGGAATAAACATCATCACCGCGGCGATTACTGCAAGCACCCCATACACGATATTTACCGATTGCTCGGATAAAAAGCCTGATCCGTAGCTACCGATAAAACTACCAATTAAAATTGCACCACCCATATAGAGGATGAGCGATTTATTTAAATAGCCACCCTTTCGATACGCCCATACACCTGCAAGCGAAGCGAATAAAACCTGTACTGCACTGATACCTGAAACTTCATGCGATGTAAATGCCACCAAACCAAAAAGTGGTGGTAAAAATAATAGCATTGGATATTTAATAATAGATCCGCCAACACCGAGCATCCCCGAGATAAACGAACCAATAAAACCTATAGTAAAAATAACAATTATAAATGTTAAATCCATTACGCTTCCTTCTTTCTAAGAAACTAAAACGAGTGCGGTATACCGACACTCGTTCAATTGTTATGCTTTTTCGATATAGAATTTAAGCACTCCTGCTTCTTCTGTTTGTTCAACAATTGTGTGGCCGCCTGCTTTTGCCCATGCAGTGAAATCTGCAAGTGCCCCTTTATCTGTTACTAATACTTCAAGTATTTCACCCGAGTTCATTGGATCCATTGCTTTTTTTGTTTTTACGATTGGCATTGGACATGCTAACCCTTTAGCGTCTAATGTTTTTGTGCTATTCATTTAAAATCCCTCATTCTGTTTAATTTTTTATTGTACTGCAAAAAGGATAGGTTCCTTTTGATTGGTCCGTATTGTTAGCGCACTGCGCAACGATTCGAGGTCGACACGATGTCGATCACCTATCCGTTGCCACAGGATGTGGCGCACTTAGGATAGGTTCCTTATGATTGGTCCGCATTGTTAGCGCACTGCGCAACGATTCGGACCAATCTCCATTTCCGTTTGCTCTTCATCCGTTGGCGTAATTTTACCCATGTTGACGTGTCGAATTTCTTGATACGCATTCGGCTGTGGTGGTAAATTATCCGTCACCATACTACGGAATACATCTTCATCCGCGACATTTAAGCCGTGATTTTCAGCAAATAGATTACCTAAACGCTTCGATACCGTACCATCTTCATTTAACTCATCAATAATCATGAAATGTGCTGGTAAAACAATTAAATCCTCCGCTAAAGCACGGTAGCGTACGTATAATGACTCACGTAAATCCGCAACCCAATCCTGAGCTAATCCAGCTAAATCAGGACGACCAATTGAATCGATAAATAAAATATCCCCAGTTAATAAATATTTATTGTCGACCACGAATGACGTCGAACCGATTGTGTGACCCGGGGAATAAAGTGCCCCGACATCAATTTGAGAAGACCCGATTTGCACTGTTAAGCCATCTTCAAGTGGCGCATAATCAAAGACAACTTCATCAGCATCCTTTGGTGGTAAATAATAGGTTGCACCTGTTGCGGCTGCAATACTTCTACCACCAGATATATGATCTGCATGTAAATGCGTGTCAAATACGTGCTTAATTGTTACATTTTTCTCTTCAGCAAATTTCGTAAATACTTCTGTAAAACGGACCGCATCAATTAATGCTGCTTCCCCTTCAGAAAGTACCATATAAGAAAGACAACCTTTACCTAGGCGGACGAATTGATATAACTCACCTCCGCCAGCTAAATCGCTAACTTTAATTGGCTCAAGGTACATTGACCAAGATTTCATACCACCAGCTAAATAGCCAACTGCCATACCTTCATCCGAAAGCATTTCCGCAACCATAATTGATGAGCCTTCCTTTGCGCAAACAACTAGTATATCTTTGTCTGTTGGTAGCTTTGGTAAAATTTCTTCTACCCCATCTAAAAGCTCAAAGTAAGGAATATTTAAATACTCAATCTTGTGTCCTTCAATTTTCCAATCCTCAAATGCATCTGCGTTTCGTACGTCTAAAATAAATAGTTCTTTATTATCGATTACTTTGCGTGCAACTTGTTCAGCCGTCCATGCTGTTACTGTCATTTAAATTACCCCCATAGGTATTAAATTTACGATTTTTTTAGCAGGAGATTTTTCTCTCCTGCTAAGAGCTTTACTATTTCATACTTACATTTAGTTTACTTCTTTTTCAATATCAGAATTCCATTCACCCATACCTGGTAAAACGTTGAACACTTTTGCAAAACCTTTATCTGCTAAAATTTGTGCTGCCATATCTGAGCGTGTACCTGTTCGGCAAATTACGTAAATTTCTTGTGACGCATCTAATTCATTTAAACGACCTTCAAGTTCTCCAAATGGAATAGATTTTGCTCCTGGCACATGACCGAAAGCAAATTCCGCAGCTTCACGTACATCTAGGACAAGCCCAGTACGACCCTCTAATTCATCATTTGCTATCGTTTGCTCGAAGCTCTTTTCATTAGCCTCTGCTTTTTCAGGATTACATTTGCGAATATAATGATAGAAAACATCGCCTTCCTCAATCGTGCCAATAAATTGATGCCCCATTTTTTTTGACCATGCGGCAAGATCTGCCTTAGAGCCTTTATCTGTTGCTTGAACTTCTAATACCTGTCCATCTACTAAGTCATTCATTACTTTTTTCGTTTTCACGATTGGCATCGGGCACGCTAACCCTTGTGCGTTAAGTTGTACATCTGATTTCATTGCCATATCCAATTACCTCCCAGGGTATTATTCTCAACAAAATTTTTTCTCACATCTGAGCAGTGCAGTTAAATAAATAGACTAACATTGCCTTCTTCCGCATCGGCTAAGTACGCCGCAACACCCGCATATTGAACACCATCAATAAGTTCTTCTTTTTGCAAACCTAATAAATCCATCGTCATTGTACAAGAAACCATTTTAATATCTTGCTCCTGCGCCATTTCGATTAATTGCGTTAAAGTAAGCGCGTTATGCTTTTTCATAACATGCTTTATCATTTTTGGACCCATGCCCATCATCTGCATTTTAGAAATACCTAATTTTTCTGCACCTCTTGGCATCATCCAACCGAACATTTTTTCTAATAAACCTTTTTTCACTTTAACGCTCTCTTGCTTACGCAATGCATTGATTCCCCAGAACGTGTGGAAAATTGTTACCTCATGATCATAAGCCGCCGCTCCATTCGCAATAATATATGCTGCCATCGCTTTATCGTAATCTCCACTGAATAAAACGATTGTTGTTTTTTTCTTTTCCATCATTACCTCCAAATACCTAATAGGGTATTATTTTATATAAATTTTTTTAGCCAATTACATTGGCTAATTTATTGTTTTCTTCCATCTTTAGTAAACTCCACTTGCATGTTGTTTACATTGATTATCATAATACCCCTTGAGGTATATAGTCAACTGATTTATTTCATTTTATTATAAAAATATTAATAATCGTTGGTAATGAAGGCTTTTGAGGATACATTGATTTCTACTTAAATTACATTTTTTTACCTATACCCCTATATGTATATGTAATTCCACTAAAATCTCCTTATGTTCCTAATTTCTTTTACTCGCGTTGAGTCAAATTTTAAATATATTCGTCTAAGTTATAAAAGGAGGCGTACGATATGAATACGAAGAAGAATATATTAATTTTTATGGTTGGAATTTTAGCGTGGACCTTTCTAGTTTCAGGTGTTTTCAAATGGTTGAACATACCTGGATTCGATGTTGTATTAACTGCAATTCTCGGTGAAAGAACAGCATTTAAATCTTCATTAGCACTATTCTTTACGATAGCCTTATGTACTTACTTATTTATTTTCACTAAAAAGTTTCAAAGCAAAATTGAAAAGTGAACCCCCCGAAAAAAGGATGCAGTTAAGTGCAACTCGTGCACCTAACCACATCCTTTATTCCTGTACCTATTTTGGAGGTGTTTTATGTTGTCTTATTAAATTAGGTTAGTCCAGTCGTAAATCAACGTTTCATGGATTTTTTATGATTATTATTTATGTGTCATTTGGTACTTTAGTAAAATAAGTGATAGAAACATTGATGAGATCCCTACTTAAATTTTTTATTCTTGGACTCTTTCCAACTTGTATAATGAATAAATTCTACAATTGATAGGGCAATCAAATAGAAGATAATCCCCTTTTTTTCACAAAATCTCCGTGGATTATATATACCAGTAATAAGCCGAAAAGAGCACCGGAAAACGTAATTAAGTATATCTGTAACCGATATTTTAAGTATTCTTGCAATTTATCCCCCCCCAGTTTGAGAGGATAAAATATTTCGTGTACATAACTGAAATGATAGAAAAAAGAAAAGTTGTTCTAGGTAGGATTAAGTCACCTCAACCAAACATAGAGAGGAGGTCTTCCCTTCGAAGAACCTATTTATATCCAAAAATATTTCAAGTAGTTATCCAAAAACGGGATAGAACCATTGATTGCAGCGTAGAGGTCGCGACTCCAATGAGGACAGCACGAGTGAAATATCGTATATAACCGATACAACACAGATAGATTCCCGTGCCTAGAAAGTGTCGTACTTGCATTAGATTCAACATTATTTCAAAGGAAAGGCTGCCATAAATTCTTTTTTGAATTCATGGCTCCCGAATATTTGGACCATAGTCTCATTTAATAGATAACCTTCCAATTTTGATGACATTCTGCTTGAATAACAGGAAATTCCGAAAAATAATTCGCAATAAGTTCAGTCATATCTATTTGAATGTCCTTTACGACTTCCGCATCTGCAAAATAAGTGAAATTGCCTGCACCTGTAGCACGGTAATTATTCATTACGACGTTATAATACGCTTCCTTTTGCAGCGGCTCCCCTTTAAAATACACATTTTTTACTCGATCTCCAATTTCTTTACGAATATCCATTTCGTATTCAATGCCTTCCCACATATCATAATTATATGGTTGTTCCTTCGGGTAGATAAAGTTTGACGCGACATTAAGCTCCCCCTTTTCAATCGTAAAATAGGTAGCATTTTGCTCTAGTGCCTCTAAAATATGCTTACCAGAAACCTTTAAAACCTTCAGTGTATTTGGATAAATATAATTCGTAACAATTTGGCGCATTGTCACCTGCGAAGGAAAACCACCTGGTCCGTCATGAAATAAAGCCGTACATGAAATTTCTGCATGACTGATTTCCATTTGAATTTTTTGAATAAGCTCGATGTAAGGATGTTTTTGAACTCGAACAGCAAACGCATCATTAAATAAACAATTCCCATTAATCGTCCCCATTACTTCATCGAGCCATCGTTCAGTATCTTGATAAATTGGCTCAATTAGATTGCTTAACTTTTCATCCATGGGTGTATGTAAATCTATATGTAGAAGCGAGGGCTCGTGATTGATTTTTGAAATGACCCCCTGTTCTTTTTCAATTTCAATTCGAATAAGACCCAAACAAGCTCCCTTTGTGCCCGGCTGAACGACCGATTTTCCGAAAACCTTCGCTGCAATTTCACGATGCTGATGACCTGTAACAAAAATATCAAAATCTAAATCTCTACACATTTGATAGCCTTGATTTTCACCTGTATTAGGTTCGTCAAGCTCCCCCGTTTTCAAATCATGGGCAAATCCTCCATGGTAACAGAGCACAATAAGATCTGCCTCTTTAGATGTACGTAAAAACCTCGTCCATTTCTTTGCACTTTGATAGGCATCTTCAAAATAGAGGCCCGCTATATTTTCCGGCTCCTCCCAATTCGTCACAAAATGCGTCGTAACCCCAATAATTCCGATTCTGACATCATCAATCGTTTTAATAATATACGGACTCGCAAAGGGTTCACCTTCCTCGTCTACTATATTTGCACATAACCAGGGAAACTTTGATTGATCCATGACTTCTTCTAATACATTACGTCCGTAATTAAATTCATGATTGCCAAAAATTGCAGCATCGTAGTTCAAATCATTTGCGATTTGAATGACAGGATTTAACGTGCCCTTTGCAAATCTATGATGATAATACGTTAATGGACTACCTTGAATTAAATCACCATTATCGACTAGTAGTGTTGGTGCTATTTTTCGTAACCGTTCAATTACATGTGCAATTTTTATTAAGCCTATTGGTTCAACTTGATTTCTAAATGTTGTTGGCATTAAGTAGCCATGTATATCACTTGTAATCGCCAATTGAATTTTCTTCATATTAATCCCCCTACCTCATTCTTACTCTCTACTATTTAGTCTATTAAATAAAAATTGAATATTTACAAAATATTTACAAAACTAATATATATTTTACAGTTTTTTGTTATAATTGGAGAGTATCATATTTTAAGGAGGAATTTCAGTGAAAAAGTTTTTTGTATTCGGTTTGACATTTTTATTTGCGCTTATTTTAGTAGCATGTAACGAAGACACTAATACAGACTCGCCTAAAGGAAATTCAGATGCAGAAAAAACAACAGCAAAAAAACTAGAAAAAATCTCAATTGCTTTCGTTCCATCGCGTAATCCTGACGAAATCATTACGGCTACTGAACCACTAAAAGATTTATTAAAAGATGAATTAAGTAAATTAGGATACGATATAGAAAAAGTTGACATTACTGTTGGCACAAACTATGAGGCTGTAGGGGAAGCTTTATCTGCTGGAACAACAGATATCGGATTTATCCCTGGAGGTACATATGTCTTATATGACGATGGAGCTGAAGTCATTTTGACTGCAACACGTGCTGGCTTAAATAATGATTCGGACAACCCTCTTGACTGGAATAAAAATGAACCAACAAAAGCAACAGAGGAACAAGCCGTTTCATATCGTGCTATTCTAATCGCTGGTCCATCACAAAAAGGTAAAGAATTAGCAGCAAAGGTGAACAATGGTGAACAATTAACATTTGAAGATTTAGACAGTGCTAATTGGAACGTCATGTCTACAACTTCACCAGCCGGATATATTTATCCAGCGTTATGGCTTAAAGAAAACTACTCTAAAACAATTACTGACTTATCGAAAGTTGTACAAGCTGATTCTTACGGTACGGCATTTGCCCGTTTAGCTGCTGGCCAAACGGATTTACTCGTTACTTATGCGGATGCTCGTCGCGATTATGAAGAAAAATGGAAATCAGAATTCAACCGATCTGAAGATATTTGGGCAGAAACAGATTTAATCGGTGTTATGCCTGCAATTTATAATGACACAATTAGCGTTAGTAAAAATGCAAAGATTATGGATGATGCGTTGAAAGTAGCTTTGCAAAAAGCTTTTATTAACATCGGAAATACTGCTGAAGGTAAAGAAGTAATCGCCGTTTATAGCCATGCCGGCTACAAAGAAGCGAAATCTTCCGATTATGACAATGAACGTAACGCACAAATGCTTGTGCAACAATTAGGTAACTAAAATACAAATGAGTGAGGACTTTATGTTCTCACTTTTTTTCAAAGATTGGGGTATATGAATGATTAAATTTAACAATGTTTCAAAAACATATCCAAATGGATTTTCTGCCTTAAAGGATATTGATTTAAAAATTGAACAAGGTGAATTTGTCGCGATTATCGGACTTTCAGGTGCCGGAAAGTCTACCTTATTACGGTGCATTAACCGCATGCATGATATTACGAGTGGAAAATTAATTATTGATAATGTTGATATCCAAAGGTTAAAAGGGCGCAAGGTTAGAAAATTCCGCCGAAATATTGGGATGATTTTCCAATCATTTAATTTAGTTACTCGAATTAGTGTTATAAAAAATGTGTTGGTCTCATTTGTTCCAGAAATGCCTCTTTGGCGTAAAGTATTTGGCATTTTTACACATGACCAAAAAAAAGAAGCATTAATGGCATTAGATCGTGTTGGCATTTTAGACAAAGCTTACATCCGCGTTGATCAACTTTCAGGTGGTCAACAGCAACGCGTTGCGCTTGCTCGTACATTAGCGCAAAAGCCTACAATAATTTTAGCTGACGAACCAGTCGCCTCTTTAGATCCCGTTACGGCACATCAAGTAATGGAAGATTTCCGTCGCATCAATAAAGAACTTTCTATGTCTGTTCTCATTAATATTCACCACGTAGAGCTAGCCTTAGAATATGCAGACCGTGTTATTGGAATACGAGCAGGAGAGGTTGTATTTGATGGACCTGTTTCAGCCGTTACCGATGAGATACTGAAGGAAATTTACAATGGTAAGGTCGAGGAAAGGAGTCCTGAAAAAGATGCGATTGAAGTTTTGGCCTTCTAAGAAAATCATTTTACCTAACGGAAAGGTAATTGAAGAAAAAATTTCACTCACCCCTCTTATCTTGCTTATTTTATTTGGCTTTACTTATTTATCCGTAGTCATCACCAATTTCAACATCGAAGTACTTGTAGACCGAATTAATGAATTTTTTGTCATTTTAATAAAAATGGTACCTCCGAATTGGGATTACCTTCCTTATATTTGGCAACCTTTGCTCGACACAATAAAAATGTCTTTACTCGGCTCTTTCTTAGGCGCACTTTTGGCAATGCCACTTGCAATGATTGCAGCACAGAATATTAATAAGTTAAACTGGCTTTCGGTAACGATGAAGTTTCTATTTAGTTTGTTACGAACATTGCCGACCTTAATCGTTGCTTTAATTGCGACATTTATTTTTGGTCTAGGTACTGTCGCAGGTACTACGGCTATATTCGTCTTTACAGTTGCATACATAGGGAAATTGCTATATGAGCAAATCGAAAATGCTGATATGGCAGCCTATGAAGCGATGACCTCGATGGGCTTAACAACAGTTCAATCATTTCGATATGCCATTTTCCCTCAGATTTTACCCAATTATTTATCTATCTCTCTTTTTTGTTTTGAGGGAAACGTTCGATACGCTGCGATCTTAGGCTATGTGGGTGCTGGTGGAATTGGATTATTACTTAATGAGAGTTTAGGTTGGCGAAATTATGCAAATGTCGGGATGATTCTGCTTTTATTAGTTGTGACGGTATTCATCATTGAAACAATTAGTGAATATTCTCGAAAGAAAGTTATGTAGGTGACGAATATGAATACTATTCAAAAACAATTAGCGCTAGAACCAAAAAGGAGTTTTACTCAATTAGTAACGATCATCATTGTCTGCATTGTACTTTTTTGGTCATTATCTGCTATTCAAATGGACAGTTTAGCAAGTGACGGATTCTCGATTGCAAAAAACATTTTACTTGGCATTGTACAGCCAGACTTAAGTTTATTATTTAATTTTACGGCTAATGGAATCCCCTATTTATTAGTTGAAACTGTAGCCATAGCCTTTTTAGGTACGATTGTCGGCTCAATTATTGCCATTCCATTAGCTTTTTTATCAGCTTCCAATATCGTACCGAAACCTATTTCGTTTGTTGTTCGTTTACTTTTAATTTTCATCCGGACAATTCCTGCCATTGTTTATGGATTAATGTTTATACGCGTGACGGGTCCTGGACCATTTGCAGGCGTTCTAACGATGTCTTTAGTGAGCGTCGGGATGCTCGCAAAGTTATATGTCGATGTAATTGAAGATATTAATATATCGATTTTAGAATCAATGGAATCGATTGGTTGTTCAACATTTGAAAAAATACGTTTTGGCGTACTTCCTCAAATTTCTGCTCTATTTTTATCGATTGTCATTTATCGCTTTGATATGAATTTACGTGATGCCACTGTACTTGGCCTAGTTGGAGCCGGCGGTATCGGTGCACCTATTATCTTTGCAATGAACGGCTATCGCTGGTCTGAGGTCGGAGCGATTTTAATTGGACTTATTTTTCTAATTTTAGTCGTTGAATATATTTCAAATAAATTCCGAACAAAAATTATAAGGGGGTAATTGCACATCGTGAGTTTTCCACTTTAAGTATTTGTTGTATTTTTATTAGAATTTAAAATTATGGAGGTATTTATGCGAAGAATATCTATTTTTTTAAAATCATTTATTGTTAGCGCATTACTTTTTAGCTCATTTATGGTGCCAAATAGCTTTGCTGAAAATACATTAAATCCAGCACCTATAAAATTGCCTATCCAATCAAATGGCTATTCCATATTATTTGATAATAGCCACGGGCAAACAGCTGGACAATCCGATTGGGTAATTGATGGGGCATTTTCTGATTTTGCTGATGCCTTAGTCATGGACGGTTATACTGTCGAAGAATTCCGAAGTAATGCCCCACTAACTTTAAGTGATTTAATAGATTACGATATTTTTGTCATTCCAGAAGCTCAAATTCCTTTTACTGCGTCTGAGCAGGATGCCATTGCAACATACGCTGAACTCGGTGGAGGTGTGTTCTTTATTGCAGATCATTATAATGCTGATCGCAATTTAAACCGTTGGGATTCAAATGAAATCATGAACGGGTGGCGTCGTGGTGCCTATACCAATCCTACGCAAGGCATGGGTGTAGCAGAAGCCCAAGCTTTAAGTGGTGTTGTAAGTTCACGTTGGCTAAGTGATGAATTCGGTGTTGAATTCCGTTATAACTCAATTGATAACACCGTGGCCAATGTTGTTGTTCCCGCTACTCAATCATTCGGAATTACGAATGGTGTATCTGAGGTTTCCATTCATGCTGGCTCAACTTTAGCAATCACGAATCCTACAATTGCCAAGGGGATTGTCTATTTACCAACCGGTTTAACCTCAACTGCGAATAAATGGTCTAGCGCGCCAGACCAAGGTGTTTATGCAGGCGGTGGAGTCGCCGAAGGACCTTTTGTTGCAATTGGAAAAAAAGGCTTAGGTAAATCTGCATTTATTGGTGATTCATCACCTGTTGAAGATGCAACACCAAAATATCGAAACGAAGAAAACGGTGGTCGTAAAACTACTTATGATGGCTTTATCGAAGATGATAATGCAGAAATTTTAATCAATATTATCGATTGGTTAGTAGCCTCAGAATCTTATACGCAGTTTTCACAAACGTCAATCACATTAGATACGGCAACACCTAGAATTACTATTGAAGATCCAGCAACATCTACTGAGCCTTCGCTTGAGCCTTGGAGACAACCTGCTTCAGGCTATTTATGGTATGATTCTACAACATTTGCAGACGGCGCATATGGTTCTGATGTTGCCCCTCCTGCAGCGTTAACGTATACGGTAACTACACCAACTACGCTACCAAGCAACGGGAATCCGTTCACCGCAACTGTAAAAATTGCTGGTTTAACACCAAATTCCACAGTTGTAGGACATCAAATGCAAGTGTACTTATCTGGAGGAACTGCTATTTCGCAAGTTCAAACTAGCAATGGAAATTGGCCAACTGGATATGGTTATTTTGATATTGGAACATTAACTGCCAATGCACAAGGTATAGCAGAAAAAGTAATCACAATGCGATTGAATCCTGCGACTACTGCGAATGTGGGAACGATTCGCTTAAAAAATAGCAATGGAGATAATGTCGTAACAAAGACTGTGCAAATAGGCGAGCAAAGCGGTGAAGTTGATCCACCGATCGATATCCCAGACCCAAGCGAAACATACCAAGTATTTCAAAGTGGAAATTATAAGCTACTTTTACCTGGATTCTTACCGACGCATGGCACAGAGTTTACGGTAAAGGTTGAAATTAGTGGATTAGCTGCTAATACAGCAATTACAAATGCACAAATTCAAATATATCTAGCAGGAGGCACAAGTATTTCACAAGTTAAAAATACAAATGGAACTTGGCCAACTACCTATGGATACGGAAATTTTGGAACGCTCGTTGCTAATTCAACGGGAGTTGCTACCGGTGAAATTAAGATGCGCATTAACCCAACTGTCACAAGTACATCTGCTTCAATACGACTTCGACTCGGTTCTGGAAATAACACTATAACTTCTACAATTTCACTTCAATAACATTGATATTAAGAAGTTGAGGCATATGGAGTGAAGCGCGAAAACACCAAAATTCTGTACTTAGGGAAAGGGTTGACGCGAAAAGCGTTAGCCCGTAACGGAAATAGTAACGCAACAAAGGCAATCTCCGCGAAATTGTCTAGATACTCCAAAAATGAATCTAGCCTCGAAAAATTAAAAAGGATGTGAGTAAGTGCAACTCATGCACCTACCACATCCTTCATTTATTTTATTAGCGAATTGTTTTTAATGCTGTTGACCAAGGAATCACTTGATCTAACATTTGATTTACCGAATCAGCTTGCACTGCTGCAGGCTTGAATACTTTTCCATTTTCAAAATCAGTGAATAATGATAATGCTGGGTGAACGCGAACGTCAGCTACTAATAATTCTCCTAAAATGCCTCGTAAATGTTCTGCTGCACGTGCGCCGCCTACTGAACCGTAAGAAACGATACCAGCTGCTTTATTGTTCCACTCAACGCGTAAGTAATCTAAAGCGTTTTTAAGTGAAGCTGGGATAGAGTGGTTATACTCCTGCGCGATAAACACGAAACCATCTTGAGCTGCTACAGCTTCCGACCATGCTCCAGCGCCAGAAGCGTCACCTCCTGCCTCGCCTAATAACGGTAATTTATATTCCGCAATATCGATTACAGTGTAATTCGCATCTCCGCGTTTATCCGCTAACTCTTTCACCCAAGCCGCTACTTGTGGGCTCACGCGTCCTTCACGTGTAGATCCAATAATAATACCGATGTTTAAAGTTGTCATTTCT
>JAZLIT010000213.1:0-1341 GCA_045617525.1 Solibacillus sp.
TTCATTGAGTTGTGATTAAATGTCTCGGTTAGAGCGCAGACGTAAGATGGGACTAAGAATCTTATATATAAAGTTGAATGTCTGTTTGTCTGTCTGTATGTATGTCTGTATGTCTGTATGTACGTATGTTCCGAATAGAAAATTCCATTTCTGAACCGATCCGGACCAAACTTGGCACACATACACATCGGGGCCCGGCGGATGTCATAGGCCACTTTTCGTCATCGATCCATATCGATTTTATCGATTTTTATCGATTTTTTTGCTGAGTTCACCTACGGGGCTGGGAGTTGGCACAGGGGGGTAATCGAGCATGCTGATTACGAATACAATATTAGTTTTTAAAATCGTCCATTACTTTTATCGATTTTATCGATTTTGTGCAAAGTTTGAGCTACGGGGCTGGGAGTTGGCACAGGGGGGGGGGTAAGTGAGCATGCTGATTACGAGTGCAGTAACTGATTATGAGAAAATCCGGTACCTTTTAGAACCTTGGACGAAAAAGATGTGAGTTGGTACTTGCTTAAGCTTATTCAAGCAAGCTATTCTTTATTTCTCATCCTCAATCCTGAATTAAAATATTTCTCCTGTCATCTAGCAGTGAATTTCGATAAGGGATAAGCGAGTGCGCTAATTACAAAACAGCCTCCCTAAAATAATTCGAGTGCTAAAGCCACGATCAAACTTATTGAAAGAGTACACTGATCATTGAAAATCACAACAATTTTGATTTTTTGGCGAAGTCTGGATTTGAAGATTTTTTGGCGTAATCTGGAAAATGTTTTATTTATGGAACACTCTTTTGAATTTCAGGTTCTGATGGACCTAGACAAATTGTTGAATTTTTGCATGCACGCATTGTATGTGTGGGTAAACATACATAAATATTTTAAGAAAAAAAAAACGCTTTTTTAGGGTTTTTTAAATTTATTGGGAGGAAATCATGATGGCGTCTTGGAATGAGAGAAGGAAAAAATATTTGAGTGGCACCGCTGAATTGGCCATCAAAAGTTAGCATATACGTATTTTTGACGCAAGGTCCCAGGACGTCTCTGAGACGAGATACAAGCATTTTTAATTTTTCTGTAAAAATTCCGGTTTCACAGAGTGTTGATATATCCGCACGCTTTCAGCGGGTGAACCACGGGTTCCGCCTCGACTGAGGTGGCCGAATGGCTCACCTCGACAGAGGTGTTGAGCCAGTAGTTCAATTTTTGTTACAACCTCGGTTGTCCTGACGGAGGCAACCGATGGTTGGATTTTACAACCTCGGTTGTCGTCCGAGTGGAGGCAACCGATGGTTGTCCCTCCGAATGGAGGACAGCCGAGTGGTTGTCCCTC